>NZ_JALY01000001.1:0-6960 GCF_002924615.1 Petrotoga halophila DSM 16923
TGGTACTCTTTTAAATTCTGGAGTAAGAATTTCACCAAAAACATATCAAGCTTTAAAAAAACTAAAAGAAGAAGGCCATCTTATTGTAATAGCAAGTGGAAGAATGTATGCATCGACTATGTACGTTGTTGAAAACTTTCTACCTTTTTTGAAAGGGAACGTGATTATTTCCTCCTACAACGGGGGATATATAGTCAACCACAATGGAAAAGTATTTTTTGAAAAAGGTGTTTCAAAGGAAAGTGCTGTCAAGTGTATAAAATTCCTTAGAGACCTTAAGATCCACAGACATATCTATATAAACGATAAACTTATTTCAGAAATAGACGATAAAGAGATTAGAGATTACTCTAAACATTCATTTGTTGATTATGTGCTAGTAGATGACTTAATATCTGAAATAGAAAATTCATCTCACCCAACATTAAAAATATTAGCAATTGGAGAGCCTGATAAAATAAACCTAGTTAAAAAATTGGCGGAAAAAGAGTTTCAAGGAGAGTTTAACCTCATGAAATCTTGGGATACTTATTTGGATTTTATTCCTTATGATGTCTCCAAAGGAAATAGCTTGAAGATAATTTCAAAAATGTACAACTTAGATCCCAACACTCTATACGTTTTTGGTGATTCCGAAAACGATATAGACATGCTTGAATTAACAAAAAACAGTTTTGCCATGGGAAATGCTAAAGAAGATGTAAAAAAAGTAGCAAATTATTTGATACCAAGCAACGATGAGGACGGTGTGGCATATGCCATTGAAAAGATACTGGCTGACGATCTCGACAATGTTAATATTTAGCTTTACTTTTGGAAGTATATACGATATAATACAAGAGGATAATCATATAGTTGGAAAATTTTTTCATACGTTAAAAGATATTGAAAATGCCGAATTAAACCCAAATTACGTAGTGGGGTATTTGTTGAATTTAAATGAGATAGATCCCGAACTTTGTTATCTTGCGTTAGGATCAGTTAGAAACTTTTCTCTAATTCAGGATTTTTCGAGAGAATTAGGTTATCACCTTAAAAATTTGGGAATTGATTTTGTTGTGTTTGGTAATTTAATGATTTTGGAAGAAGATGCGGATGATCCTTTAAAGTATATTGGAAATTCACCTTATTTGATATCTGAAATCCTTTACAGAATGATAAGAGGATTAGAAACAAGTGGTGTTACCCCCGTAATCATTGTTACATCTAAAGACGATAGAAACGCAACGCAATCTTTACTTCATAAGAGTGGATCATTTTACACTTATTCAGATCAAATAAAAAATGTGGATCTGTTTTTTGATGGTAATAATCTTTACCTTCAGAAAAATAATCTATTTTTACTTCCGTGGAATTACGGGAAAGGTACTCTTGAAGAAACAATTCAGGAAATTTTTAACAATAGCATTATACTAACGGGATGGCGTGATGAAGGAGAAAACTTATTATATAGAAAAATAAACACTACAGATTTAAAATCAGTAACGTATTTTTCTAAATCTGTCGAAGAAAGTGCAAGGAAGGTTTTTTCTGGTGAATTACAACCTACCGGAAATAAAAATTGGTGAACATTCTTTCATTATTTCTTAGGGGGGCTAAAATTGAAAAGTATTGGTTTAGATACATCTGGAAAAATGATTGTAAAAGGACCTCAAAAGGCAAAAGGCACTTTAACCGTTTCTGGATCAAAAAACGCTGTGCTACCAATTATGGGAGCATCTTTACTCACTGAGGATGACATTGAGTTAAGGAATGTCCCAGATTTAGCCGACGTTAGAACTATGATTGAAATACTAGAAAGTGCAGGGAAAGTAATAGAACGTTTCGATGATCAACTCATAATCAAAAGTTCAGGTAATATCAATTCTGAGATTCCATATGAACCCGTAAGAAAAATGAGGGCTTCTTTCAACGTTTACGGCCCATTAACCCTTAGAAATGGTTATGCTAAAGTTGCCCTTCCAGGCGGATGTTCTATCGGTGCAAGGCCTGTGGACTTTCATTTAGAGGGTTTAAAGAAGTTGGGTATTGAAAGTACAATTGAACACGGTTTCGTAACCAGTAAATTGAACAATCCCAACAACTTAATAAATATATCCTTACCATTTCCAAGTGTTGGAGCCACAGAACACGTCTTGACTACCGCTAGTTTGTTAGAAGGTGTAAAAACGACTATCACTAATTGTGCTATAGAGCCAGAAGTAACGGATCTAGTAAACTTTTTAAACAAAATGGGAGCTAAGATAACAGGTGGCGGGACCTCCATATTGAAAATTGAAGGAGTAAAAAAATTATCGGGTGTAAAATACACGATAATCCCTGACAGAATTGAAGCTGGTACCTATATCATACTAGGTAAACTTATAGGCGAAAAACTAACCATTAAAAATGTATCTGCTGAACATCTAAATAGTTTATTCTCTGTATTTGAAAATATAGGAAGCCCGGTAGATTACGATGAGAAAAAAAGAGAAGTAAAAGTGACAGAAGCTCTTCTCAATACATTGAACAGTATCAGCATGGAGACAGCCCCTTTTCCGGGATTTCCAACAGATTTGCAGCCTCAGATCACAACCTTTTTATCTTTGGTTCCAGGGAGATCTACAATAACCGAAACTGTTTTTAAAAGCAGATTTTACCATATTGATGAATTGAACAGAATGGGAGCAAAGATCAGGGTAGAAGACAATACAGCAATTATAGAAGGAGTAAGCATGCTATCTGGAGCACCTGTAGAGGCTACCGATCTAAGAGCCGCCGCAGCCTTGCTTATAGCAGGACTCGTTGCAGAAGGAGAAACAATTATCTCAAATGTAGATCATATCTTTAGAGGATACGAAAACATAAACGAAAAATTAGAAAAAGTTGGAATAGACTTAATTTACGAAAAATAATACTTTTTAGTTTTAAAAAAGCTGGCTTTAAAAAGCCAGCTTTTTGGTTTATCAGTCTTCTTAGAATTCAAATTCAGCTTTGAGATATAGGTACCAATGTAAGTCTGCTAAGGTATCTGCTCCGTTTACATTACCATAAACGTCCAAAGTTTCATTACCAACGTGAGCTCCTGCAGACATGTAGTCATTGAAAGCATAAGAAACGTTAGCCATATATGCTATTGCATTTTCTGCCTGTTCTCCATCTTCAAAGAAATAGTAAACATCGGCGCCTAAAGTAACAGGAACTTCAGCCACACCATAGGTTAAATATCCATGAGGTGTAATAGATAATGTACTTGCGAAGTCTGTTAAATCAGCAACTTCAACTGGAACTTCTACTCCTGCCGAACTTAGATCGGAAATAGCGTAATCAACGGCCGCAGTAAGATCTAAAGCAAATACAGGTGATGACACTTCTGATAAATCTATTGCTAATGTATCAGTTAGATCCACTGTTATTGGTGTTGCAAGATAGCTTAGATCTACTCCTGCTGTTACTTCTTGTGTGTCAGCCCACGCGGAGTCATCACCATAATATATTACCATCAAATCGTTACTAGATTCTTCTTCATAAACTTTCTTTAAGTTATTCTGCCATGTTAACCCAACGTGAGGTGTAACTGTTATGTCTTCCATTTCATACGGGTATTTATAAGCTGCATATACCCTATATGCCGTAACAGATGAAGCAGTGCCAGAATCTTCAAAATTCAACATACCAAAAGCTACATCAGCACTTAAACTTCCCGGGACTGGCACTTCTGTAACTTCTCCTTCAACGGTAACTCTGTTGTTGGTAGCATCTTCAAATTTGAAAGCACCAGCAACAAGCCCCTTTACTCCACTTACATCCAGATCGTAACTAGCACCTAAAATCCAGTCTTGGGGAAGAGCGAAGTCTCCTGTAGCATGCTCGGTAACTTCTCCAGCTAACCTATCTGCTAATACTACATTAACTCCATAATCTGTCAAACCGAGTTTTAAAGAACCCACAGCATCAGTGTAACCACTCAAAGTGTAGTTACTTAAAGCTATAGCATTTGGTTCGAATCTTAACAACCATGCTTCTTGTTCATATTGAACGTAGTTTAAACTTAATCCAGGCTCAACAACAACACTTGTTAAAACATCTGTATCTGTTGCACCCGCTGTTGTTGTAACTTCTGTAGATTCAGTAGTAACAGTCACAGGTGAAAATGTAAAACCTGCTGTTAAAGTTGCCGGAAGAGTTGTAGTAAAACTAACATCGATACTGAGATCCGCGTCCAACACCGATTCGATATCCAATCCACCTTCATCCATCTTGAATTCAAAACCTGCAGTTCCACTAACATCAAATGCTGGCTCTACTGCAAAAAGCGCCAGTGAAGCAAAAACTACCAACAAAGACAATAAAACTTTTTTCATACAAAAACCCCCTTCTACTTTTGATTTAATTTTTTAAAAAATCCTTACTATTATAGCAAACATCCACACTACTTGTCAATACAAATCAAACATTTCTTAGCATTTATTGAGGCATGAAGATGCCAACCGCACCTAAAATAACTCCTAAACCAGCTACTAACCATAACATTGTTTTATCTTGTGCTTTTGCTATTTCTGCGTTTTGCGCTTCAACTTGTTGACTTAACTCTGTTATCTTTGCTTCGTTAGAAGCAGCCTTTTTTGAAAGATCTGGTAAAGCCTTAACAAACATCTGATTTTGCTCAGCTATAGTCTTTACATCCGCTAAATCTTGAGACAAAGATGCAATTTGTTCTTCGTTTGTAGATGCCCTGTTGGTTAATTCGTCAATCTTGTCGTAAGTATCGTATTTGAGATTCAAATGTTGCTTTGCCATACTTGTTTTGAATTCTTCGAGTGAGACTATTTGTTCTTGATTTGAAGCCACTTTTTGTGAAAGTGTAGGTAATGCTTTGACAAACATTTGATTTTGTTCAGCTAAATTCTTTGTTTCTTCTACAGTTGCCTCTAACTGACTAACTGTTGCCTTTAAACCGGATACATCCCTACTAACTGCCAACAGATCAGTCTCTAAAGCATCTCCTATGTTTTTGGCTCTGTAGGCTGTCTTTTTAACATCTTGATATGTCGCCTGCAAATCGGATAAAAGATCATCCGCTTGCAACTGCTCATTCAATGAATTAAACTGACTTTCAACGTTATTTACTTTCTTCGAGAGGTCTCCTACTTTGGCTTCCAAATAGGCTAAATCGCTCGTCTTTGCAATTTCAGGAGAATTCTCTAGGTAAGTTACCAACCTGGACATCCAAACCGCTGCATCCGCCCTTGTTAAAGGTTCGTAACCTCTAAATGTTGGCTCGTCTACAGGAATTACACCTTTTTCCACCAGCTTCATAACGTAATCATACGCCCAATGATCTTCTCCTACGTCAGTGAAGCCGAGTGAAAAGGCAGAAACCACAAATACCATTACTACAAAAAAAGCAAGCGTTTTCTTCATTCTTCCTTACCCCCTTTTATGATTTTGATTTGGTAAAAAACTACTTCTTTCAAAAATTCGTCACTATATTATACTATATTTAAAGAAATTTTGCAAAATCTATTTAATCTTTTTTATTTTAAAATAACTCTTTTTTCCAACTCTTAATATAGCTCCATCATCACAATCAACGATATCTTTGAAATCCTTTATTTTTTCGTCGTTGATTCTAATAGCCCCTTGCATTATAGCCCTCTTTATTTCACTGTTGCTATCGTAAACTTTGGTCTTTGAAACTATATCTAAAATCGTTTCTCCACTTTTAATTTGAATCTCTGGCAAATCGCCAGGCATTTCTCTTTTTTGGAAGATTGAGACAAAGTTTTGTTTGGCTTTTTCTGCCTCATCTTTATTATATAACAAAGTAACAATTTCTTCTGCTAAAACCATTTTAATATCTCTAGGGTTCACTTCTCCACTTTTGATTTGCTTCTCCCTATCTTTTATTTTATCTTTTGGAATATCTGTTAAATATTTCATATACTTAATAATTAGATGATCAGGAATGGACATAACTTTACCAAAAATATCTTGTGGAGAATCGTTAAAAGCTATATAGTTGTCATAACTTTTACTCATCTTTAAGTATCCATCTGTGCCCTCAATCAATGGCATAGTAAGCACTACTTGTGGTGATTGGCCAAACTCTTCTTGGAGCTTTCTTCCCACTAAAAGATTGAAAAGTTGGTCTGTTCCTCCAAGTTCCACATCAGCTTCAATAACAATAGAATCATACGCCTGGGCTAAAGGATATAAAAATTCAGATATACTTATAGGCTGATTTTCCTTTAACCTTTTATTGAAATCGTCTCTTTCAAGAATCCTTGCAACTGTGTATCTTGACGATAAGTTAATTACATCAGCAAAAGACAATTTAGAGAGCCATTCACTGTTAAATTTTACCACAGTTTGATCAGCCTGGAGTATTCTAAAAGCTTGTTCAACGTATGTCTTCGAATTTTCTTGGACTTCATCTTCAGAAAGTAGAGGTCTAGTTTTTGATCTTCCCGAAGGGTCACCTATTCTTGCCGTGAAATCCCCTATTATTAAGTAAACTATATGACCCAACTCTTGAAATTGTTTTAACTTTCTTAAAACAACTGCATGTCCTAAATGAAGATCTGGCCTTGAAGGATCTACCCCTAATTTAACTTTTAATTGGCCTTTTTTTCTTATTTTGTTCAAAAAATCTTCTGGTGTAATAAAATCGACAGAATTTTCTTGTACGATTTTAAGTTGGTCTTCAGGGCTCAAATATTAGGTCCTCCTTTAAGCTATTATCCAGGTTACCAAAAAACAGTTGATCATGAAAAGTATACCAAAAGTTAAAGCAATTTTGGAGGTTTTATCTAACCCTTTCTCTCGTCCAAAATTGGTAGCTGAACCTCCTGCACCAAATGCACCCACCTATTTCAATATTTTTCTGCATTCTTTGCAGTGAAAAGTAAATTACGCATAAGGCTAAAATGATATGAATAATTATAAACAAGACACCTAGAAAACCCATAAATTTAATAA
>NZ_JALY01000267.1:0-5126 GCF_002924615.1 Petrotoga halophila DSM 16923
AAAGCACAATTGGGCAACTGATGAAGAAGTAATTGATTATTATGCCATTGGGCAAAGTACACCCGGAATAATCGCTATAAATACAGCTACTTTCATAGGATACAAATTAAGAGGAACCCTCGGAGGAATATTCGCTACATTGGGAATGGTATTCCCTTCTATCGTAATAATAACCATTATTGCCATATTTTTCGAACAATTTCAAAATTTGCAAATAGTACAACATGCTTTCGGTGGCATTAGGGTAGTTGTAGTTGCACTCATGTTGAACGCTATAATAAATATGTGGAAAAAGTCTATCAAAGATTACATAGGTATAATTATATTTTTAGTTTCTTTTCTTGTTGTTGCTTTTCTAAAATTATCTCCAGTTGTTGTTGTGATAGCTTCTTTCGCAGTCGGATTGATTATACAGCAAAATAAAGATGATGATAGAAAATGAATTATATTATTTTATATTTTGAATTCTTTAAAATTGGACTTTTTTCTGTAGGTGGAGGTTTAGCAACGATACCTTTTCTTCAGGATCTTGCTCGTAAGTATGATTGGTTAACCCTTCACAATTTAGCAGATTATATAGCTATATCCGAATCTACGCCGGGACCTATTGGAATAAACACAGCTACATTTGTTGGTTACAACTCGGGAGGTATTTTTGGTGGTATAATAGCTGTGCTGGGGATAGTGACACCTTCAATAATAATTATTACTATAATTGCCCATTACTTTCAAAGGTTCAATGAAAAACCATTTATACAAAATGGATTTTATGCTTTAAGACCTGCGGTGGTAGGACTAATAGGTGCAGCAGGATATGAAGTAGCAAAAGTTTCCTTATTCAATCTTGAGGGACTTACAGAAACTCAAACTTTGGTTTCTGTGTTCAATTTTAAGGCTATAATATTGTTTCTAATCATCATTTACCTAATGAAACGATTTAAAAAACATCCTGTAGTTTATTTGTCTCTTGGAGCGCTTGTGGGAATCATTTTTAAGTTTTAACTTAGAAAATCAGTTAAATAAGCACAGACACCGGTGCTTAAACGGTAGGAGGATATTTATGCAAAAAGGAATGCTTATTGTAATAGAATCTGGGACAGACGCAAGTGGCAAAGCTACACAAGCAGAAATATTATCACAAAAATTAAAAGACGAAAAAATCAACGCATTCAAAGTTGAATTTCCAAATTACAAAAGTGACTCTTCCGCTTTGATAAAAATGTATTTAAAAGGGGAATTTGGGGAAAATCCTGAAGCAATAAATCCATATGCTGCTTCCACTTTTTTTGCTGTGGACCGATTCGCAACTTACCAAAAAGAATTAAAACCTTTTTATGAATCTGGAGGAGTTTTAATATCTGATAGGTATACAACTTCCAACATGATATATCAATCTTCAAAATTTGAAAATCAAAGTGAAAAAGATGAATTTTTGGAATGGCTTTGGGATTTGGAATTCAACAAATTTAATTTGCCAAAACCTGATTACGTAATATTTTTAGATATTCCTCCCAAAATAAGTATAGAATTGCTGAAAAAAAGAAAGGAAAAAATAATAGCCCTAACAGGAAAAGATATCCATGAAAAAAATATTGAATATATAAATAAGACATACGCAAATGCGAAATACATCGCCCAGAAGTACAATTGGACAATAATAAACTGTTTAAAAGAAAACGAAGGATTAAAATCAATCGAAGAAATTCACGAAGAGATCTACTCTATATGGAAAAACATAAGAGATTTGGGAGAAATATAAAATGGCTTTTGCTATAATTTTCAAATTTGGATTTTGGACTTTTTTTGTATTAATATATGCAGTTGTTGCTACGACTGTTATCATCTTGGAAAGAAAAAGACCAGAAAAAACCATAAGTTGGCTTTTAATATTTGCCGTAATCCCACTTATAGGCTTTGTAATCTACCTTTTTTTTGGAAGAAACTGGAAAAGAAGAAAACTTACCAGTGATATTTACTTGAATTCAAACACTACTTTATCGCAAGAAGAAAAAGAATGGCTAAAGAAGGTACTTGGGGAAAATGATATTCAATATTTACAACTAATTAATCTTTTAAAAAGGAACTCTAAGTCACCTTTATTTTTGGGAAACGACATAGAAATTTTTAAAAATGGGAAAGAAAAATTCTCTTCTTTCTTTAAAGAAATTGAAAACGCAAAAGAATCTATCAATTTAGAATACTATATTGTAAAAGACGATGAAACAGGCAAAAAACTTAAAGACCTCCTGATAAAAAAGGCTAAAGAGGGCGTAGAAATCAAATTCATTATGGATAAAATAGGTTCAGGTCGTCTAAAGAAAAATTATATAAAGCAATTAAAAAATGCAGGAGTTGAAATTGCTTTTTACAGTTATTTTTTATCGCCTTTACTTAAATTTGTAAATACTCAGGTAAATTACAGAAATCACAGAAAAATAGCGATAATAGACTCTAAAATCGGATTTATCGGAGGAATAAACATTGGAAATGAATACATTGGTAAAAGTAATTTGGGATATTGGAGAGACCTTCACTTAAAAGTTAGGGGAGAGGCTGTAAATGGGCTTCAAAAAATTTTTTTTGAAGACTATCAAACAATTGTAAAGGCAGCGAGAAAAAAAGAAAAAATAGACCCGGGTAAATATTTTAAAAAACAAGAGAGAAAAGGGGACTCTTTAATACAAATAGCGGTGAGCGGCCCAGAATCAGAAAATTCATCGATAATGCAAATGATTCATAAAATGATCACTATAGCTAAAAACCACATATACATATCTACTCCTTACTTTGTTCCAAATGATAGCATTCTTTCTGCTTTGAAAATAGCGGCTCTTTCGGGTGTTAAAGTAAAAATCTTATTTCCGGGAAAGATGGATCATTTTTTAGTATATTTTGCTTCAAGAACGTATTTAGAAGAAATTATAAAATATGGTGTTGAAGTGTATTTTTACAAAAAAGACCGATTCATACATTCTAAATTTGTATCGATAGATGGTTTAATATCAACCGTTGGAACCGCAAATATAGATATTCGAAGCTTTGAACTAAATTACGAGGCAAATCTCTTAATATACGATAGGGAAAAAACTAAACAAATAGAAGATATTTTTCTTGAGGATTTAAAAATTAGTTCTCACATATCTCAAGATTACTTTAATAATCAGCCTTTCCCTATCAAATTTACAGAGGCATTCAGTAGGATTTTCTCCAATCTTTTGTGAAAATTAAAATTTTTACTTGACAATCCTTATTGATTGATGTATAATCTAGAAAATTAAGTTTCAATTAAGCGAGGGTTACTATGAAAAAAATTTCATTGCATTTTTCAACAAATCCTGTCAATACTTTAAAATCAAAAAATAATCAATATTTTTACTTTTGGTATTGGAAAGACACCCAACTTGGTGCCTTCCATTACCTATTAGCTAACAGGTAGGTATAAGAAGAAACAAGTGGGTGTCTACGAAAAGTAGACACCTTTTTTTATAATAAATGCGAAAAAAAACAAAATCTCCAGGAGGTGTGAGGGTATGAAAAAAGTATTAACAACTTTGGTTATTGTTTCTCTATTCACATTTACTTTTGGTGTAAAGCTTGGTATCACACAAATTGTAGAGCACCCTGCTTTAGACAAGATTTATCAGGGAGTAATTGATTATCTTGAAGATTCGGGTGTAGATTTTGAGTATGAGCATCAAAGCGCGCAAGGTAGTTTTCAAAATGCGATAACTATAGCTAACAAATTCAAAACAGATGTAGATATAATAGTTGCAATAGCAACCCCTTCCGCTCAAGCAGCGGCAACTGAAATAAAAGATAAGCCGGTGGTATTCAGTGCCGTTACGGATCCAATCAGTGCGGGTTTGATCCCCAAATTTGGTAAAAATCCAGGAAATGTTGTTGGAATAAGTGACATGGTTCCTGTGGAAACTCATGTAAACCTCATGAGAACAATATTTCCAGATGCCAAAAACTTAGCGATACTTTACAATACCGGAGAAGCTAACTCAGTTTTTTTAGCGGATCAAACTAAGAAATTTGCGCTCCAATTGGGATTCAATGTAATTGAAATCACGGGAACGAACGCCAATGAACTTGTAACTTCCTTAAACGCTCAAGCAAACAGGATAGATGTTGCCTATCTATACACAGATAATTTGGTTGCTTCATCTGCTGAAATCTTAGGCCAGGTATTCGAAAAAAACAAGATACCGGTAGTTGCAGGAGATATTGATATAGCAAAGAAAACATCAGTTTTAGGTTTTGGCTTTGATTATTATCAAGTAGGAATAGAGACAGGAAAAATTGTTCTTGATCTCATAAACGGCAAAAAAACTTACGAAATTGAGTCAAGGATAGTAAGTGCAGACGCACTAACGTTTTATATAAATTTAGACAGAGCTCAGGCCCTCGATGTAAACATACCTCAACAATTTTTAGATATTGCAGATGAAATAGTAGATGCACAATGATCTTGAAAGAATTTTAGGAGGAAAATTATGGATTTAGTAGGTATATTAGAGCAAGGATTAATTGCCTCCCTTGTGGCAATGGGTGTGTTTATAAGTTTCAGAGTCATCGACCTTCCGGATTTAACACCTGATGGATCGTATGTATTGGGAGGAGCGGTAACCGTTGCGTTTATGTACGCAGGCCTGCCTTGGATACTGTGTATGATTCTAGGTGGTTTAATGGCCGGTTTTTTTGGAATAATAACCGCACTAATACATAACAAATTAAAAGTCAATTCTTTGTTAGCTAGCATATTGGTTATGACCATGCTTTATTCGATAAACATAAGGGTCATGAATGGACCGAACGTTTCTGTTCCAAAAGAAATAACAGCCCAGCAAGAAGCACAATACACAGAAAAAACGAAGTTAGATGACATTTTAGGCATGAGTAGCTTAAATGAAAGTCAAAGTAATTTACCAATAAACGATACCAAAAAAACCTTATCTCCATTCAGAGAAAACTCTGGATATAATTCTACCATCCTAATAGCTTCGATAGTATTTGTATCTGCTCTTCTAACAATAATCTTTTTGAGAACGGAGTTAGGAATTGCGCTCAGGGGATACGGGGGTAACAAGGCAGGAATCAAAAACCTGGGTATGAACACCGAA
>NZ_JALY01000146.1:0-5221 GCF_002924615.1 Petrotoga halophila DSM 16923
TTTTTTCTGTCAATGGACCAGTAAACAAAGCCCTAAATAGTCTTTTTGGTATCACTATTCCTTGGTTTACAAGCCCACAATGGGCGATGTTTTCCATTGCGTTGATTGTTATTTGGAAATTCATTGGTTATTATGGCTTAATACTATATGCCGGGTTAACCGCTATACCAAAATCTTTATATGAAGCAGCAGAGTTAGACGGAGCAGGAAGTCTTACAAAGTTTTTTAGAATTACATTGCCACTATTAAATCCTTCTATAATAATGGTCTTGGTATTGGCTATTACTTTGGCTTTTGGAATATTCACAGAACCTTATATGATAACCGGGGGTGGGCCAATGAGAAGTACTTTAACCCCGATGATGCATATGATTACTACAGCATTCCAAAGAATGGACCCAACTTACGCAGCCACAATGGCAGTGTTTGTAGCTATCATAAGCTTTGGAATGATTTGGGTAATAAGGAAAACTATGGAGAGAGAAGTTGATTTAGTATGACAAATAAAAAAATACAATCTGGAAATGTAATTCTTCATATAGTGATGTTTTTTTTATCACTAATCTGGTTATACCCCTATGCATGGCTATTCTTGGCATCGGTAAAACCCTCTGCTGAAATCTATACCAGATTCCTACCAACGAGGTTCACTTTAGAACATTTTAGATTTATACTAGAAAGTGCCGAAAGAATGAATAGACCGTTTATAAGGGCATTTTTTATAAGTTTATTTGTGTCTGTCACCGTTACAGTATGTGTTATAATAACATCTGCTATAATTTCTTTCGCCTTGTCAAAATATAGATTTAAGGCAAGAGATGGGATATTTAATTTTATTATTTTTCAAATGGTGTTTCCCGGATTCATGTTTACCATCCCTTTATATATATTAATGCGAAACATGCATCTGTTGAATTCGTTGGCAGCTTTAATCGTTCCTTTTATTATGAGCGGTTGGGGCATTTTTATGATGACTCAAAGCTTTAGAGGGACACCAAACGACTACATCGAAGCTGCAAAAATGGACGGAGCCTCTGATATGTTTATTATTTTTCGAATTATGTTACCTTTAAACAATTCAGTTATGGCCATTGTTGGGCTATTCACTTTCATCGGAGTATGGGATAATTTCATGTGGCCACTCATTGTTATTCAGGACTATTATAAAATGCCTCTTTCTGTGTTGCTGGCAAGTTTTAATCATGAATACGGAGCGTATATTGGACCAGTAATGGCAGGTTCGGTAATTCAAACTTTACCAATGGTGCTCATCTTCATTATCTTCAGAAAGGCGTTTTTGCAAGGAATTTCAATGTCTTTGAAATAATCACAATTAAAAAACTGTAGTTATAAGGAAGGGATATATATTGAATTTGAGGTTGAAAAGGCATTTGTTAAACCCGTTGTTTGGTCCAAATCCAATGCATTCGTGGGAATCTAGGTTTGTTTTTAATCCTGCCGTAGTTTATGACGGGAAAATTTTTCATATGTTGTACCGCGCCCAAGGAGAAGATATGGTTTCTCGAATTGGCTATGCCGTAAGTTTGGATGGCCTACACTTTAATAGAATGGAAAAACCTGTATTTGAACCCTCAGATTTATCGGAATTATACGGTGTCGAAGATCCAAGAGTAACGTATATAAACGGAAAATATTATATGTGTTACACAGCTTATTCTCCGAAAAATGTTAAAATATCCTTAGCCTCCACAGAGAATTTCTTTATGTGGGAAAGATACGGAACTATTTTACCAGAAAGTCCTAATAAAGATGCTGCCTTGTTCCCAGAAAAAGTTAATGGAAAATATATCTTAATTCATAGGTTGGAACCAGATATTTGGTTTGCATATTCTGATGATTTAATACATTGGGACAATTATGTAAAAATTGCTTCTCCAAGAAAAGATTATTGGGATAACTTAAAGATCGGAGCAGGTGGCCCACCTTTAAAAACCCCTTATGGTTGGCTGTTTTTGTATCATGGCGTTCAAGAAGATATCAGGCCTATCTACAGGTTGGGCTTTATGCTCTTAGATTTAAAAGATCCAACAAAGGTATTAAAAAGAACAGAAGAACCTATTTTGGAACCTCAGGAAAAGTGGGAGATTTTCGGAGGAGTTCCAAACGTTGTATTCTCAGATGCATTGGTTGAATATGGTGATCAATACTATGTTTACTACGGTGGAGCTGATAACTACATAGCTTTGGCTACTATTTCAAAAAAAGAAGTTTTCGACTGGATAAAGAAGTGAACTTTTTTAGGTAGGAGGTGGTTGAATTAATCATCTACTTCCTGCCTAAAAAGTTCTATTGATACCTTTTTAAAAAGAGAAATTCCACATTTTTTAACATCTTTTCTTTATCGATTGTTATCTTATCTTTATTGTGTACAATATGTCCGAGAAGCCTTCTACTAGTTTTTTCATCTAATTACCTGTTGCTTTCCTTGAGTAAATAACGTTATTACTTCTTCAAGAAATCCTTATCCAGATCTTTGTTGCTAAAATTCCTAATAATATGATATAATTAAAATACCTTAGCGGGGTATTGTTAACTTTAATAATTTTAGCAAAGGAGTTAACACTATGAATTCACTTGCCATTACAAATTCTGTTAGTTTTTTAACTGCGTTTTCTGGTGGGTTATTATCATTTTTTAGCCCCTGTGTTTTTCCTTTAATACCCGTTTTTTTTGCATTGGTGATCCCTGATATCTCAAACACTCGTTTGGTCATCAAAAGGAGTTTGGGTTTTTTTCTTGGTCTTTCTCTCTTTTTTGCTTTGTTAGGTAGTATTTCTGGTAGTATTGGTATGATGCTTGCAAGGTACCAAAGCGTTATTAACATAGTTGCTGGAATATTAATAATATTATTTGGATTTCTGTTTTTGATGAATAAAAGTTTGATTTCTGCAAAGAATATAGACCTAAGAAAATACAATAAAAATAATTCCTTTTTTTCCGCCTTTTTAATTGGGATTTTAATTTCTTTAGTATGGATCCCGTGTGCAAGCCCAATATTGGCTTCGATTCTTACCTTAGCAACGACCACAGGAGAAGCAATGAGAGGTGCTCTCTTACTTTTTGTTTATTCTCTGGGTATTTCCATCCCGTTTCTATTCTTTAGTGGTATCGTTAGTAAAATATTATCTAAAGTAACCTTAGGAGAACCTAAATGGCAAAAATCCTTGAGAATTATTGGGGGGGTTTTGCTTATGGTAGTGGGTACTATGGTTTCCTTTGGGATTTTTAACAGTATAAGTGTAATATAAAATGGAGGTGTGTTTTATGAAAAAATTTTTCGTTGCAATGTTATTTCTATTATCAGTAATTACAATATTTTCTGTTCCATTAGATGAATTTATTTTTGAAAATTTCAATGACGCTTTCGAAGTTGCCGAATTAACAAACAAAAAAGTTGTAGTTATGTTTTCATCACCTACGTGTCCAGTGTGTACTCAATTCAAAGAAACAACATTGTTGGACGAAGAGATTCAAAAATGGCTACGCACAGAATTTGTTTTTGTAGAAATCTATCCTACAACTGAAAAAGCCACATTTCAAGGAGAAGAATATAATTATGGTCAGTTATTTTATGCCTTTGGTGCAAGATACACACCAACCTTCATCTTCTTCGACGCACAACAAAACCCTTTTGGAGCAATTACAGGTGGGTATCCTGCTGAGATATTTATAGATATCCTAAAATATATCTCTTATGAAAAAAATGAAGAGATTAGTCTCGATAAATTTATTGAAGATGGAATAGGAAAAGAAATCCATATTCTTCCAAAAACCGTTCATTTATCAAAAGATGATATCGAAAGATTGTTAGACTTGGACCCGAATTCCAAAGTATATGAACCTGGCAAAAATTATGATCCATATACAAATATAGTTTTACTTCAAAACAATACAAACGAACAAAACTTAGAAAATTTTTACGTGAAAATCTTTGAATCTAAGAATTAGAAGGTTTATTTCTGAAAAATAGCCCAATCATGGGCTATTTTTCTAATATTTTGAGAATGTCTTCGAATTTTATATCCCCGCTTATGTTACCTCTTACTTCGCTTCCGCCACCTTTAATGTTGTTATTCATTTTTAATTTGTCTATAAGCTCTTTACAATTAATATTTTTTGAGAAAATAGAAAAGGTTTTGTTCTTTTCATCCTCAATAATGAGTGTATAAGCTTTTAAATCGACGTATTTGTGTAAAAAATCCGCTGTTTCATCCTCTTTTTTATGGTAAACTATTCTATTTTTATTCACAACCACCGGCTTTTCGATTAAATCTTTTGCGAGATAACTGGCATTTTTTTCTGCTAACTTTTTAATACGATTCTTATAATCTTTGTTTTCATTTAATAGACTTTCTACTTTGTTTTCTAAATCATACAATCCCGATGTCAAGATAGCAGAAATGTTTTTTAAAATCGAATCTTTTTGTGAATAATCCTTAATGGCTCTAAGACCTGCTAAAAAATAAGCCCTTGTTAAATTCCCTTTCAATCTTTCTGTATTTGTTATCTTTAAAAGATTGATGTTTCCTGTGTTTTTTACATGGAAACCACCACAAGCAGATATATCAAAATCATCGATTTTTATCAGCCTTACTTCACCATTTACTTTATCACTTAGAGGTTTTCTTAAATTGTATTTCTGGGCTCGTTCTTTATCCGTAACTATTTCTTCCACTTCTATGCACTTAGAAATTATATCGTTTGAAAGTTCTTGGGCTTTATTCAACACTTCTTCCTCAATATCCTGCCCATCCAAATCTATAGTAGAATATTCTTCACCCATCTTGAAACTAACGGTTTTTAATGAAGCTATTCTTTCAAAAGCAGCCGATAATATATGTTGTGCAGTATGTTGCTGAGCTATATCAATTCTTCTTTTTTCATCTATTTCATAAAAATATTCACCTGGGTTTAAATGTTTGTTTAATACAATACCTGTTTCTGTGGTACTTAAAACTTCAGCAGTATCAATTTTACCCCTATCTCCAAGTTGCCCCCCTTTCCCATCAGGATAAAATGGATTATTCTCTATAGTAGCAAAATACTTATCTCTTTGTTTTATTACATTAATTATTTTTACTTTTTCGCTCAAATTTAAAGCCTCCTTTTGCTCTTAGCCTAAAACTTTATATATAGCGCCCCATAAGGAAGAGAAAAAGATTTCGCCCCGCTCCCAACCCAGCTATTTCAGCGCTGTTTA
>NZ_JALY01000266.1:0-3627 GCF_002924615.1 Petrotoga halophila DSM 16923
AAATAAAGACGCCCTAAAAGAGCGTTTTTTAATTTTAAAAGGGTTATAGGGGGAAAGAATGCTAAAGAGAGTCTTAAAGTTTTTATGGTATAATTAAAAAAACAAGAAACTATTTTAAGGGGGTCTCATGCCGAGGCAAAAGAAATCTCTTTTCTTTATTTTTTTACTATTACCTTCATTTTTCTTTGGTTTTTTCATAGATTATGACTCATCCACCAACGCCAATATCTTATTTTTTGAAACACCAAGTAAGTTTGAAATTTATTCAAACGATCCAAAGACCATTTACAAAATTTCTTTCGAAGAGGAAATTTTTGAACAAGCTAATTACAAAATCAGTAAAGGGCCTGTAAAAGAAGTCTCTACTTCAAAAAATGTAATTACAATCAAATTCCTTTATCCAATGAACAATTTAGAAATAAAGGACGATAGGATAGCCTTTTATGGATATGAACCATACAATTTTCAACAGATAAACTTTGAAAAAATAAAGTTAGATGACGCTATAGATTTGTTGTTTACTTACATTGGCTGGAATTGGATAAAAACCGAAGAATTACCCGACACCTTTTTCGCTATAAATTCAAATGAAATACATATAGAACATTTTTTAAGAATGCTGAACGAAGTTTACTCTTTAAACACAATCTTTTACGATGAAGATAGTGTATTAATAGGTAAACAAGCATCTGTCTTTGAAAATGATCTGCCTTTATTCATTGAAAATGAAAATATCTCTGAAGAAAGTTCATCAACAAATTTTATGCGAGTCTCTTCAAAGGAAGATTCTTTAGATAAAAATCAAGAATATTTGCTTTTCTTTGAATCAAAGTATGACCTAACCCGTTTAGAAAAAATTTTTGATTGTAAAGTAGCCTTTTTTGAGGATAGTTACTACGCTGTACTTGCTAAAAAAGGGGAAAAGGATCAAATTAACGAACTAATAAATTATTTAAACGAAATTCCAGAAACATACGATGAGTCTTTACTAATAGCATCACAAGAAATTAGTGAAACGCCTACTCCTATTGAAAAGAAAGAAAATTACGATGATGAAAGTTATATTGTTTTAATGTCTACCTACGATATGACATTTTTAGAAGAGATTCTACCTCTAAAAACTTACAAGTTAGACGAACAAAATTTCTTTTTAATGGGAAGTAGTGAATCAATAAAGATAGCGGAAAAAATCAACGAACTTGTTCAACCTCGAGTTGTTCCCGACACGTCCAAACCTGTAATTAACAAAGAACTTGTTACCATTTCTGTTAAAAAGAGTACAATTTTTGAGAAATTATTAATCCAGGAGAATATCCATTTTTCAAAAATCACAGCACAGGAAGATTATGTTCTATATATGTTAGAATATGAAGAATCCATAACAAATTTTGTAAAAAATATTCTGGATTCATTCCTTTATGAAAAGGGTGATATTGAAGTTTCGTTAAAAGAGTTAATTTCCTTGGTAGCAAAAGCACAATCTATAAACGTTATATCAGATTTTGAAAACGATAAAAAGATAACTATCAATGATTTTAATTTAGATATGTCATCATTACAGCCTTATCTGGTATCTCAAGACATATGGTACGAGAACATCGGGCATAATACCCTTAGATTTTATGAACAGAAAAAATTATTAAAATACGAGATTTTCGTCTTTTCGGGACAAAATGTTGATAGATTCTCTGTAGAAGAACTTTACTTATTAACTTTACAATTTGATGGTATAATAAATGGTAGCAAGGATAGAGCTTCATTAATATCAAAACCTGTAATATATGTCAATGAAGGTGAACCAGCATCAATAAAATCTGTCTTATCGGTTCCCGTATTCGATGAGGAAGGTAAGATAGTTTCAAAAATAGAATCAGGTTTTATAATGGAAGTAAGTGGTGAATACGACAATATTACAAAATTGGTCAACACTGAATTAGATATAAGTATAAGCGAATTAAAAAACGAGGATAAAAACATAGTTGATGAAAGAAATATGAGTAGTAAATTCACCATACCCAACGGTGGTTTTATAAAATTAGGTGGATTGAATTTTACCAGCGTAGTTGAAAACGAAAGCGGTATTCCTATTTTTAAAGAAATACCAGTAATAGGACAATTATTCACTTCGTATGAAAAAACAGAAAATGTATACGATTTAGTTATTCTTATACATGTTGAAGTATCTAATAAACCTGAAATAGAGAATCATTTCTGAAACATCTGTCTCTCAGGAGGCGATTAGAAATATGGAGAAGATAAGGAATCCTGTAGTTGCAGGTACTTTTTACCCTTCGAATACAGAAAATTTAAAAAGTCTTATAAAAGAGCTTTTCGGTGATAGTTTTAAAGTAAATTCTGAAAAATTAATTCCTCCTATGGGGGTTATAGTACCTCATGCTGGTTACATATATTCTGGGGAAACCGCAGCAAAAGCCTATAAAAAGACATTTGAAAAAGGTATAGCAAAAAGAGTATTTTTGTTAGGGCCTAATCATACAGGATTAGGGTCTAAAATATCAATTTTTACAAGTGGTAGTTGGGAAACCCCCTTTGGAAAAATAAAAGTTGACGAAAAAACCACAAGAAAGATTTTGAAAGAGTTAGATATTTATAACGATGAATTTGCACATTTAAATGAGCATTCACTAGAGGTACAGTTACCTTTTCTTCAGTATGCTATGGGAAATGATTTTGAAATTGTACCTATTTGTATGATGGATCAAAGTTTAGAAACCTCCAAGAAACTAGGAAAAATTTTATCAAATATAATAGAAGACGGAGATTTAGTCGTTGCTTCTTCGGATATGAATCATTACGAAAGTCATGAAAAGACATTGCTAAAAGATGAAAAAGTTATAGAAACATTAAAAAAGATGGATTTACAAGAAATGTATGATAGAATAAAAAGATATAATATTACTATGTGTGGATATGGTCCCGTCGCTGTTCTTTTAAGTATAGGATTTGATGATATTGAAATAATTGACCATACGACGAGTGGCGAGAAAAGTGGGGATTATGAAGCGGTAGTTGGATACATCTCTGCAATAGTTAGTAATTCACAAAAATAATAAACTATGGAGGTGAACCTCATGTTAATAGAAACAGAATTTGGTACTGTAGATATAAAAAACGAAGTTATAAAAGAATTGGTTTATAAAGCTGTTATCGAATCCTATGGGACGGTTGAAATCTCTGGAAAACAAGGATTTTTTGATAGGATATCAAGTTTATGGTCAAAAAGTGAAGATAGAGGAATAAATGTATCGGAAAATGAAGAAAGCATAGTAATTGATCTCTTCCTCGTTTTTGAATATGGTCTCCCCATTAAAAAAGTTGCTCAAAATATACAAGAGAATGTTCATCACAGAGTTACCTCTATGTTAAATTTTGATAATATCAAAGTAAACGTGAGCATATCTGGCTTGAAATATTGAGAGAAGGTGTCTGTTGAATGCTCAAGTTTTTGTATGCAAAAGACCTATATCTAGCTTTAAAAAAAGGTACGGAAGAATTAGCTAAAAACAAAGATGAAATTAACGCCTTAAATGTTTTCCCTGTCCCAGATGGAGACACAGGTAATAATATGTTAGCGGGTATGCTCGAAGCTTGTAAAAGTATGGATGA
>NZ_JALY01000007.1:0-1688 GCF_002924615.1 Petrotoga halophila DSM 16923
GCCAAAGTTAATAAATAAAAGGTGTGAAAATGTGTTTTTTATTGGTAACGAAAAAGAGTGTGAAAATTTTCTGTTTAATTGCGATGTTGTAAAGCTAGGGGAAAAAGGGGCTAAATGGGGTGAAAAAATAGTATCATTATCTGGCAAAAAAACGCCATATGGAATCGGTATGGGTGACGTGTTTGATACAGTCTTAATAGACGGAATTTTGAATAATTTAGAAAAAGAACAAATTCTACATAATGCTGTGAACGCTACTCAAAGAATTTCGGAATACTTAGGTGCTTACAACAAAATTATCAATATGAAGTATTAATAATTGTTCTATTGACTTTTAGCCGCTAAAGCTTCCTTCTTTTTCCCGTATTCTATCACGTCTTTTAAAGTAATGTTAGATAACTCGTTAAATATTGCATCTTGTACCCTTCTCCAGACAAACTCTACGGGACAATTATTTTGATTTTCACATTCACCTTCGGAAATACAATCGTAAGAGCTCAACGGCACTTCTAAGACTTCTACAATTTCTGAAAGATTGATTTCTTCAGGTGCTTTTGTAAAATAAAATCCTCCAAATTTGCCTTTTTCTGAAGCAACTATTTTAGTTTTTTTTAATTCGGCAAATATTTTTGCCAAAAATTCTTGTGAAATACCCGAACTTTCCGCAATCTTCGAGATTGAGATTTTGCTGTTTTTCTCTTCTTTGTTTCTACTCTGAAGTTTATACATTTCATACAAACCACGTATAGCATAACAGCTCTTTATTGTTAACGACATAAAACTCCCCGCCTTTATTCTTGTTTTATAAACAATCCCCTTTCCCTTAAACTCCTATATTCAATCTTTTTTTAAGCAACTGTGATTTCATTGCAGAGATAAACATCTTGTATGGCATTCAATATTTCTATTCCTTCTTTCATTGGTTTTTGAAACGCCTTTCGTCCACTTATAAGTCCCATGCCTCCAGCTCTTTTATTGATAACAGCGGTTTTTACAGCGTTAGCTAAATCATTTTCTCCTGAAGGTCCTCCGGAATTAATCAATCCAATTCTTCCCATATAATTGTTAACAACTTGGTATCGGGCCAAATCAATTGGATGATCTGAGACTAAGTCTGTATACATTTTTTTGCTGAATTTTCCGTATTTTTCTTCTTCGTTTAATGCTGTATAACCTCCGTTTATTTGAGGCAATTTTTGTTTAACTATATCGGCTTCTATCGTAACCCCTAAGTGATTTGCCTGTCCTGTTAAATCAGCACTTACGTGATAATCTTTCCCGTTTCTTACAAACGCATTGTTTCTCAAATATGCCCATAATACTGTTGCCATGCCTAATTCATGTGCCTCATGAAAAGCTTTACTGATTTCAACTATCTGCCTATCACTTTCCTTGGAACCAAAGTATATAGTTGCTCCGATAGCCGTAGCCCCCAATTCAAATGCTTGCTTCACGTTGGCAAAGAGTATTTGATCATAAGTATTAGGATAAGTTAAAAGTTCATTGTGGTTAATTTTTACGATAAACGGTATCTTATGAGCATACTTTCTAGCCACACTTCCTAAAACCCCTAGAGTAGAAGCAACCGCATTACAGCCACCTTCAATAGCTAATTTTACGATATTTTCAGGATCAAAATAGATGGGATTGGGAGCAAAGGAGGCACCCGCCGAATGTTCTATTCCTTG
>NZ_JALY01000313.1:0-4862 GCF_002924615.1 Petrotoga halophila DSM 16923
TAATTATATTTTATCATACCTATAGCGCCCCCTTTGCCTCGCTCCCCATCCTTTTAAGAAAGAGAATAGTTCTGTCCAAACACACAGAAGAATAAAAGTTAAAAATTTCACTAATTAGGTTCCTGATTAATTATACCATTTTTATCTTTTTGGTAATTTAATAAAATATAAAAAATTTATTTAAATTAGTACAAGAAATCTCCCACCTATCCTTTTCTTCCGTTAACTTGTTCTTGTACTGTTTTAGTAGAATTATCTCTTGTAACTATGTACTTTGCATCGTAGAAATATGCAAGTGAACGATTGTTTCTTCTGATTTGTTCAAAGTATATAGGCTCTATCTATAATACCACTGCCAATAACCTATTTTACAACGTCCTTCGTCTCCCCAGGTAACAGCTTCCGGGCGCGCTCGAGTAGCTTTGCGTTGATCGCAACGATGATGGTACTGAGTGACATGAAAGCAGCACCGATTGCAGGTGAGAGCAGAATGCCCCAACCGTATCCGACTCCAGCTGCAAGTGGTATGGCAACGGCGTTGTAGCCAGTAGCCCAGAGCAAATTCTGGAACATTTTGTTGTAAGTGGCACGCGAAAGGGCAAGGATCGCGAATACATCCCGCGGGTCGCTGCGCACCAACACAACGTCAGCGGATTCAATCGCGACATCAGTGCCAGCACCAATTGCAATGCCAAGATTGGACTGCACCAGTGCCGGTGCATCATTTACCCCGTCTCCAACCATCGCCACGTTCAGACCTTTATCCTGCACTTCGCGCACCTTCGCGGCTTTTTCGGTCGGCAACACTTCTGCAAAATAGTCTGCAAGGCCGAGTTCGTCTGCAACTGTCTTCGCTACGGCTTGCGCATCACCGGTGAGCATCATCGACTGTATGCCAAGTTGTTTCAGTCGCTGGACGGTCTCGTACGATTCTTTGCGGATTACATCCGCAAGAGCGAGTGCACCAATGACAGACCCGTCCACCACAACATACACCACGGTGTTGCCTTGTGAATCAAGATCCTCAATGGTGGGTTCATCGACAGTGAGCCCATTGGCACGCAGGTATGCGAAGCTGACAACCTTAACATCATGGCCATCAACTTGGGCCTCAGCCCCCTGTCCAGTCAGGTTGCGAAAGGCAGTGATAGATCTTGGCTTTATACCACGCCTGGTCGCTTCCCGAACAACGCCTTGGGCGATCGGATGCTCAGACTGGCTTTCCAGAGAAACGGCCCAGTCCAGTACGTCTTCGGCGGAATGTCCCGCAAGTGGCACCACATCCGAAACCCCGAACCGACCCTCGGTTAGGGTGCCGGTCTTGTCGAAGATAACAACATCGAGGGCGCGAGCACGCTCAAATGATGCTCGATCACGGATGAGAAGCCCATTTTGCGCTGTGAGCTTGGTGCTGACCGCTACTACTAGTGGCACCGCTAGACCCAGAGCATGGGGACAGGTGATCACCATTACGGTGACCATTCGGGTGAGCGCAAAATTAAAACCGGCTCCTGCTATGAGCCAGAAGGTGAGCGTTCCGCCACCACCGATCAGTGCAACCCAAGTTAGCCAATGAGCGGCCCGGTTTGCAAGGTCCTGTGTACGGGAGCGAGTTGCCTGGGCTTGGCGGACGGTCTCGATGACCTGACTCAGATACGTCTTCTCCCCAGTCTTTTGCACCTCGATAGTAACTGCACCTTCACCATTGACTGCCCCACCAATTGCTTCCTGGCCTTCTCCCTTTTCAACCGGTCGGGACTCCCCTGTCAGCATCGACTCGTTAAAGTTGGAGCGTCCGTCTATGATTAGGCCGTCAATGGGAACCTTGTCACCCGGGCGAATGAGCACGCGGTCCCCGGGCTTCAGTTCGGCGACAGGTACTTCCTCGGTATCGCCGTTTGACGTAAATCGGGTTGCTGTGGCAGGAAGCAAACGAACCAGCGCCTCGAGTGCACCAGACGCCCCCATAACCGATCGCATCTCGACCCAGTGACCCACCAGCATTACATCAATTAGGGTCGCGAGCTCCCAATAGAAGAAATCTCCTTCCAGGCCGAAAACGACCGCACTTGAATAGACATAGGAGACTGTGATCGCCAGTGCGATTAGCGTCATCATGCCGGGTTGTCGGTCGCTTAGTTCGGAAAAAAGGCCGGTCAGAAATGGCCACCCGCCATAGAAAAAAACTACCGAAGACAGGACGAACAACACGTATGGCGCTCCGAAAAAGGACAGTTCCTCTTCGAGGCCTATGAAACCCTGAATCATCGGAGACAGAGCAAGGATCGGGATCGTCAGAACGAGAGAGACCCAAAAGCGCTTTTGAAAATCAGCTATCATTGCACCGTGATCATGGCCGTTGGAGTCGTGTCTGGAATCGTCATGACCTCGGTGGTTATTATTACTATGCATATCTATTACCTCCTAGGATTTGTCACTTTGATACCCAATTAAACTAAACCTAGTTATAATATTTTTTTCTTTTTTATGAACCATTGACCTTATCAATTTCAAACAGCTGTTTTGAGTTTTGCTAATGGGCTTTCATGTATCATAAAATAGCATCCTTGTTATCCATCCCACTAGGGGAGGGTATAAAAATTGTAACTTATTTTTTTTACACTCAAATTAATATGAATTACCAAAGAAGTAACCCCCTAGTGCAAAAAAGCACTCTATTACTTTAGCGGTTCTCTTACAATTATAATGGCTACTGCTTCACCTACTACAATAAACAAATTAATTATTCCTTTGTAGGGGAACAAAATCTTTGAAACCTATTAAAATGGCATTATTATTGGATTTGGCAAAACTCAAGGTTTCTTCGTAAAAACTATTTACAAGAAAAGTTCATATAATTTATTTTTAAAATTCTACCCAGCTTGCACCTTTTTCTGTACTTTCTACACACTTTTCTATAAACCGCATACCTTCTACTCCGTCTTCTACAGTGGGAAAATCTAAGTCTCTTTGTTCTAAAAGTTCTCCTTTTTTCTTTTTTGTAATTGCGCTTATAAATTTATCGTATACCCTTGCAAAGGCTTCAACATAACCTTCCTGATGCCCACCAGGAGTAACATAATCATTTTTAATAAAATCATCAACCTCTTGGCTTCCCCGTGATAAAGTTATAAAAGGGTGGTTAACTTTTGAGATCTTCAAGTAATTTGCGTGCTCTTGTGACCATTCTATAGATCCTTTTGTCCCATATATACCAATATCCAAAGTATTTTCATGGCCCATAGCAATTTGAGATGTCCAGTATATGCCTTCTGCCCCATTATCGTAATTTATTAGTATAGATGCATTATCGTCTAGCCTATCTGGCTCAACAAACTTATCCATTCTGGCATTTAAGGACTTTATCTTCAACCCTGTTAGGAAAGAAACCAAGTTTTCCACGTGTACCCCTATATCAGCAACGCAGTTGGATACACCTGAAACTTTTGGATCAGATCTCCATTCATGGCGAGAATTTTTACCGGCAAAGGGGACCTTTGCCATCCACTCACTTAGGTATCGGCCATTGATAAATCTAACCTCACCTATTTCTCCTCTCTTAATTAACTCTCTTGCGTATCTTAGCATAGAATAACCTGTAAAAGTGTAAGCAACCGCAAAAAGTAGGTTGTTTTTTCTTGCTAACTGTTTTAGTTCTTCAGCTTCTTTTAGAGTTATGGTTAATGGTTTTTCACACATCACATTTATTCCAGATTCTAAAAATTTTTTTGCCACTTCATAATGTGAACTGTTGGGTGTAACAATGGATACAAAATCTATTTTATCGGATCTTTTAGACTCTTCCTCGGCCATTTCTTCATAATTTCTGTACAATCTTTTCTCATCTATTTTTAACTCTTTGCCTGTTGCCAAAGTGTTTTTGAAGTTTCTGGAAAAGCTTCCACAGACTAATTCTGCCTTCCCCTGTAGATTTATAGCCTTTCTGTGGACTATACCAATTTGAGAGTCTTTACTTCCACCTACCATTCCATAAGTCAATCTTTTGAACATATTTTACCCCTCCTCTTATTTGAGTTTTTACTTTCTTTAGCATCTCTAACCCTTTTTTAACGCCCCTTCACCCTGATCCCCACCCATAAGGATAAAGGAGTAGGGCTTTCCCCTGCAGCCACCTATTTGGTTTTAAAATTTTACCCAAGCACATCCATTTTTTGAACTTTCTACACATTTTTCTATAAACCTCATCCCTCTTAATCCCGCATTTACACTTTGAAAATGGGCATTATCGTTGGTTATAATTTTACCGTTCTTTTTATCTATTAAATCGGTAATAAATGTGGTATAAGTATTTTTGAAACCTATGTTCGTTCCAGGAATTTCCTCCACATTTTGAATTATCTCTTCTTTGTGGTCTTCACGCAAAATTGTTAGTTTGTTTGCTTGATTAAAACTCCATTTCAATGTAGCTTCTGAACCGTACACAGAAAGGCTAAAATTGTTGTTCTCTCCAACAGCAATTTGAGACATGAAAAGTAATCCTTTACTTTTATCTTTGAAATTTATCATCACAGTGGAATTATCTTCCAATTTTCTTGATTCACCAAAAGTATCAAGGCGCGCACACAAACTATCAATTTCTTTTCCAATAAGATATGAAACCATGTTTTCCACATGACTGCCTATGTCGGCGGTAGTATTCGCTAAACCACTTTGATTTGGATCCAACCTCCATTGAGCTTGTTTGTTTTCATCTTCGATTTTTTTTGAAAGCCATCCTTGTATATGTTTTACGTTAACGAATCTTTTTTCACCTAATTCACCTTTTTCTATTTTGTTTCTTGATATTGAAATAACCGGATATCCCACATATGCATTTGTCACACACAATAAAATCTCGTTAT
>NZ_JALY01000236.1:0-2761 GCF_002924615.1 Petrotoga halophila DSM 16923
ATACTAATGACAAAGATAGGAGGCTCATGATTTGAAGAAGGCGTGGAAAAAGGTAAAAGAGAAGGTGAAAGAAAATGCAAAATTGAATGTGCAATTAGAATATTAAGCAAAAGACTTGGCAAACAATTAACTGAAGAGATAAAAGAGAAAATAAGAAAAGCCAATGAGAAAACGCTAGATTACATAGGGGATAACTTGTTAGAAATAACCATAGAAGAACTAAAAGAATTGTTGAAATAATGGTAGTAGGCAATTCTTAAGTATTTAAATAAAATGATATCACTTTTATATCTTATAAGGGTTAATATTTTTCCCATCCCTTGTATGCAAGAATTTCATCAACCATATTTGACAAAAACCTGGAAGTTTAATGACAAGTTTTGAAATATATTGTATAATAGTTTAGAAGAGTTTTGGGGCGCTTAGCTCAGTGGGAGAGCGTCTGCTTCACGCGCAGAAGGTCGTAGGTTCAAACCCTACAGCGCCCACCATCTTTTTTTGTACTTCTTACAAGTTTTGATTCATACTTTCTGCATACCTCCAGGTACCCACTCAAGAATCTCAGAAAGATAAATCTTTTATTAAAAAAATATAAATATTTTTTTAATTCGCTTTCTTCAGTAATAATATATCATCAAAAAATACCATGAATACCTAATTTTAAGCATTTTCAACAAAAAAATTTAAAATTTTGCGAATTTGCAAGTTTTGTGTATAATCGAAACAAGTGAGTAAATATATTCATTACCATTTATTAGTAATAATGAAATATATTTCAATGAATTGTTTACTATGAAAATAATTTCTTGTTCTTTATTAAGTATACCGGGGAAAGCAAAAAAGGAGGAGGTAACCATGCGAGACTCTATTGAATTGACCCAAGAAAATTATGTTGACAGCATAATTGAAAGGGTAGTTGTTATGAATCCTGGAGAAACTGAGTTTCACCAGGCGGTACGTGAGGTTCTTGAAAGTATCAAACCGGTTGTTGAACTGTATCCTGAATTTGAAGAAAACGGGATTTTAGAAAGGTTAACTGAGCCTGAAAGGCAGATTATCTTTCGTGTTCCATGGGTAGACGATCAAGGGAACGTTCATGTTAATAGGGGATACAGAATAGAATTTAACTCCGCATTAGGGCCTTACAAAGGGGGGTTGCGTTTTCATCCCACTGTATATCCTGGAATCATGAAGTTTCTTGCATTTGAACAAACTTTCAAAAATGCTTTAACTGGAAGGCCTATAGGTGGAGCAAAAGGTGGCAGTGACTTCGATCCAAAGGGGAAGTCAGATTCCGAAGTTATGAGATTTTGTCAAAGTTTTATGACTGAACTATATAGACATATAGGGGCACAAACGGATATTCCAGCAGGAGATATAGGTGTTGGGAACAGAGAAATAGGGTATCTCTTTGGTCAATACAAAAGAATTACCAACCGTTTTGAAGCTGGCACCCTAACAGGAAAAGGTGTAGATTGGGGTGGAAGTTTAGCGAGAACAGAAGCAACAGGGTATGGATTGGTTTATTTTGTTGAAGAAATGCTAAAAGATGTTGGTGAAACATTCGAAGGCAAGAAGATAGTAGTTTCTGGATCTGGAAACGTGGCTATTTACACTGCTCAAAAAGTTGTAGAACTCGGCGGAAAGGTTATAGCCCTTAGTGATTCAGATGGAATGGTATACGATCCAGAAGGAATAGATTTAAATTCTGTAATTGAGATAAAAGAAAAAAGAAGGGGAAGAATAGTTGAGTATCTCAAAACTCATCCTTCGGCAGAGTATAACGATAACAGTAAAAATATTTGGAAAATTGAATGTGATATTGCCTTCCCATGTGCCACTCAAAACGAAATTGATATAGAAGAAGCAAAAACACTTGTAAATAACGGTGTTTTAGCGGTTGCAGAAGGTGCTAATATGCCGTGCACTCCAGAAGCTATTGAATGTTTCCAAAAAAATAACGTTATGTTTGCCCCAGCTAAAGCTGCCAACGCTGGAGGTGTTGCTACCTCTGCCTTAGAAATGACTCAAAATAGTATGTGGGAGTCTTGGAGTTTTGAAGAGGTAGATAAAAAACTACGAGAGATAATGAAGAACATCTACAGTAGTATAAAGACGACAGCTGAAGAGTACAAGAAAGACGGAGATCTTGTTTTTGGGGCTAATGTGACAGCTTTTCTAAAGGTAGCAAGAGCAATGATGGATCAAGGGATTGTTTAAAAATACCCCCAGATGGGGGTATTTTTTAAAGCTTTCCTAATTCTTTGAAGATCTCTTTTACTACTTTGATGTCTTGGCTATGCTCCGGATCATCTCCTGGGGTTTCAAGTATCAGAGGTAGCTTAGATATTTCATCGAAAGAGAGGAAGGTTTTAAATCCTTCTTTTCCTATGTATCCTTTGCCTATAAATTCGTGTCTGTCTTTAGCAGCGCCTACGTCATATTTTGAGTCGTTTAGATGGATCATTTTCAGTTTATTTAAGCCGATGTATTTGTCAATTTCGTCTAATAGTCTTTGTACCTCTTCTTTTTTTCTTATGTCGTACTTAGAATCGAATCCATGGCAGGTATCGTAAGTTATGCCTAATCTTTCTTTCCATGGTGAATTGTTTATTATTCTTCCTAGTTGTTCCATGGAGTATCCTATGTTTGAACCTTTTTGTGCAACGTTTTCGAGCAAGATAGTTACTTTTGTATTCTGGACTTCTTTGAAGATGGTATCTAACCCTTCTAATATTTTGTTTATGCCGAATCCTTCTCC
>NZ_JALY01000314.1:0-2846 GCF_002924615.1 Petrotoga halophila DSM 16923
TTATAAAATTTAGCTTGCTTGTAAGAAGTATGGGTAGAAAAAGTGAAATATGAACATAGGACTAAAATAACCACATGATGGTAGTCGGGTTGGCTAAAAAGTTTAATATAACCCAAAATAGGTTGTGGAAATTGTTAGAATTCTACGTTTCAAAAGATAGAACCTCTAAATTTCAAAAGCCTTGACTATTTCCACCAACTCTTCTCTTTCTTCCCCTTCAAAAACATAAAAAGAAATAGCAGAAGGTTTTCTTTTCAACGTATATTTTTTCACGAATGAATTAATCTCTTTTGGTACTTTCGGTGTGAATTCTTTTGGTATATCTTTTAAATCATAGTACCTACCGTAATTCATTATGAACTTTTCTATCGTCTTTTTTTGTCTTGTATCAAGACCAATGTAATTTTCAATGAACTCTTTTAAATTCTTTTTATTTAAGTCTTTCATAAATCTTTTTACAACTTCTTCCCTTCCCAAATAAAAAGGATGTTCTTTGAAGGTTATATTTTTGTTTGTGTAGATTTTTGGTTCTTGAACGTTTGTTAGTAAAGAATTAAACTCTATCTTTGGATTTCTTTCAAAGATAGAGTTTACTAACTCTTTCGTGTAGTAATCACATCTTTCTTCAATTAAACTGTCATCTTCTATCTCTTTAATTATCTTTTTTAGATCAATCTTTTCTTTGTAGTAATGAACGAGGTAAGATGTAAAGAGTTCTGATATTTGTCTTTCTTTTGGAAAGTTCTTAAACTTTTCAAGGTTTATCTCAAACTTCTTATCTATATCCTTCTTTTTCAATTCTTTGATTATACATATAGGTGTGGATGTATCGATTTCAAACTCAAGAGCATCTATTATGTTTCTCAAGGTACTTGGTTGAATGTACTGTGTCTCTTCAAATAAAAACTCTTTCAACGTTTTTTCAGAAATGTTCATTGAGTCTATGGGTATCTTTTCTTTTCCTATCTCTTTCCTTATGAAATCTCTCAGCTTTGGTGTACCTCTGTGTTGGTTGTTATCCAAATTGAATACATAGTACTTTAATTGGTTAATGATATCTTTAAAAGTATTTTTTATCGGTTCACTTTCAGATTTGTTTAGTTGAGATAAACACCTCGAAAAGATAAAGGCGGTCTCATAAACCAGAGGGTCGTTATTATTCTTCTGTACTTGAAACACAGTATCAAGGGAATTGAAAACTTTAAAGTTATCATCATCGAAATAGTAACCAAGATAAAATCCCAATGGTAAAGTAAAAGCTAAAGCCTTTTCTTTGTTAATATCTTTCAACCACCAAGATATATTGTTTAAAGCCTGCACCATGCCAGAAGGATGTGGAATAGTTTTTAAAACCTTAAATGCTTCGATGTTTAAAGAAACTGCTTCATCGTATCTTTCTTCGTTAAAAGATAATACAAACCATCTTTTTTCAATCCCTTTATCTCTTTATCTCTTTATCTATTATCTCAAGGGCTTCATCGTATTTAACATCCCATTTTAATTTCAAAACGTTTATGTAATTGACAATGTTTTTATTTTTATCTGTTTTATCACTTTCTAAGTAATGAACAACATAATTCAAAATTGGTCTTATGAACTGTCCTTTATTAACAATTTTGACCAAAGATCGAAGATTCATTCTAAGAACCTCCTTATCCTCACGAAATGTTTACACAGCGTTATAATAATACAATATAAATTTACTTCAATTCAACTTAGAAATTTTCTAAAAATAAACCGAAACCATTCAAACATAATTGTACCATAATACAGATAAAAAAAGAAAAAGAAAATATAAGTAATTTAAAGATAACAAAAATTATCGAGTTTGATTTTAATATAAGTATTTTTTGACCGATCTCTGTAATACTTTATAAATACATATTTGAAGCCAATTAAAAAAACAGTTGAAAACCATATGGAAAAGCGTATGATTAAAATAAGGGATTGAATTATTTGAGATATTAGTTTTAAATTAAAAAAATAATTCAAGGGGGTGAAAAAGGATGAAGGGATTTTTTGTTGTTTTGTTGATCACAGGTCTGCTATTGAGTGGTATATTTGTTTTTGGTGGAGATGGTCGCATTACAGGATCAACAGATGGAGTAGAACCCACAGAGATGGTAAGTGTTGTGGAAGAAGTAGGGTAAATGCTTGAGAATTGAAGAATTTTTTAGGGAAATACGCATAAAAAAACCGGACGGAACCCCGAATATCAGAAATTAGAGAGGAGTAACTCGATTTTACTCAAAAATGGTAAGTTTTTCTTTGATTTCCTTAATTTTTATTCTATTTTCTTTGTATGAAACATGGAACTCATTTGGTGTCAAGTAGTTCAAAGAGCCATGAGGTCTAATATTAAGATAAAAATCCAAATACACTTTGTATTTCATAGTGAAATCACTAATATTAGTAAAGGTATTCAAAGGAACAAACTCTCTTTGGACACTCGAATGAAAAGATTCGATAAAGGCTTGACAATCTGGATTATGTGGATATCCGAACTCATGAAGTATACCAACATTTCTCATAAAATTTTCTGTTAACAAAGAAGTGAACTGAGTACCGTTATCTGATCTAATAATCAAGCCTTTTCCTGATATTCCTCTGTGCCTAAGAGCTTCAAAGATTGTTTTAATTATATCCTTTGATTTACATGATGGACCGACGTAAGAACCAACGATTTGTCTATCAAAAGTATCAATTATGCTGAACACTTGTACATAACCATCTTTAGTTTTGAAGTATTTGATATCCATTTCCCAAAACTGGTTAGGAGCTGTTGCAATATGTTTTTGAGGACCTCTTCTTGGATGTGGTGAATGGTTTGTATATTTTCCAACCAA
>NZ_JALY01000016.1:0-27186 GCF_002924615.1 Petrotoga halophila DSM 16923
TGTTTGGAGCGGAAGAAACAGCGATGGAATTATGATGCCTGATGGAGAATATCTCTATGGAATTTACACAGTAGAAAATGGTCAAATTGTAGCAAATACTGGTGTGAAAAGTGGGGTTGTTGAAGCGGTGAAGTTCTTAGGCAACGAACTGTACCTACTTATCAACGGTGAAATGTATCCTTATTCGGTAGTAAACGAGATAAGTGCCTAAATTTTGATAAGCAATAAGACTAGATAGGAGGAGTATAACATGCTCAGATCAATGTACTCTGGAATCACAGGTTTAAGGAATTTTCAGGATCAACTCGACATAGTTGCAAACAATATCGCCAACGTTAACACCGTAGGTTACAAAGGCTCTAGAGCAACATTTCAAACGACTCTTTTTCAAACATTAAGTGCAGGAAACGCACCTCAAAACCAACTAGGTGGCACAAACCCTATGCAAATTGGGTTAGGTTCTCAATTAGCTTCTATAGACAAATTAATGACACAAGGTTCTCCTATGTCTACAGGTAAAGCTACAGATCTTATGATCCAAGGAGAAGGTTTTTTTATACTTTCAGATGGAATAGGTCAATACTACACACGAGCTGGTAATTTCACTAGAGATTACAACGGATTCTTTGTAGATCCTGCATCTGGAATGAAATTACAAGGTTGGACAGCAAAAATCAATCAAGAAGGAAATAGAGTCATTGACACCAACGATCCTATAGGAGATATTCAAGTATCTAGTGGACAAGTAATGGCGGCAAAGCAAACCTCCTTTGTAAGACTTGCACATAACTTAAACGCCGGTGCAGGTATTCAGGACACAACAATTGTGGTCAAGAGTACAACAGGTGAAAATATACCTGTAAAATTTTCTTTCAAAAGGGATATGAGCGAAGAAAACAAGGATAAAAATGTTTACAATTGGACTGCAAGTGTAGTTGGTTCGGATTATAATTTTGCACTTTATGATAGTTCTAGCGACCCTATTAACCAACTTAACGGAAAAGTAGAGCTTGACGGCACAGGAAATGTAATTAGTTGGGTTAATTACGATATCAACGGAGATCCTTTAGCAGAAAATAAGATTTCTATATACGACATAAACGGTGAAATAGTGGATCAATATGGTGATTCTCTTACTGTAGCTACATCAGGACCCGATGCTACTCTCACAGGAAGCATTAGAGTTACAGATATCAAAACGGGAAAAGTGGTTTATTATGATCCGAAAGATATTACAATTGATTTTGATGGTTCCGGAGGTCTAACAATAAATTTAACTATTAATGGCTCACCAGTGGATTTTTCTGGAACTGCGGATACAGTTGGTGAATTCAACAAATTACTATCAGCTGGAATTACTTCTGGAGATTATACACTCACGGGTTTGCGTTTAGTTGGAGATTCTGATGCATATACTATCAATAATCAGACTCTTGCTGACTTAAAATCCGTTAGAGAGATGATTCAACCACCTTCAGGAGGAAAGATTAGATTCACCGATCTCAACAACCCCACCAACTTTTCAGAAGCCAACTATATCAGTCCATCTGTAACCACATCGACAGTAGTATTCGATTCTCTAGGTAACCCTTACAATGTCTATTTAAAATTTACAAAAATAGATGCTAACACTTGGTATTGGAAGGCAGAGTTAGAAGATGGCACCCCTTTGTATAAAAGTACCGCTGATGGTCAATTACTCGATGATTCCGCCGAAGGAGTAATAGCCTTCGACGCAAACGGCAACATAGCCGCAACTCAATGGAAAATCAACGATGACGGTACCATAGATCAAACTATCGGAGATGGTGACGATGGAGCAACGGGTTTCTGGTTCGACCCAGCTGAGCTGGGAGCTGCTTTAGATCCAAGCGTGGACCCTCAATCAGCAGCTGGTGCAGGCCCTGTTAACGTTTCGATTAATTTTCAAGAACTTTCTCAATTTTTTGCAGAAAATTCCATAGCGGTTACCGAACAAGATGGAAACGCTCAAGGAACCTTAAAATCTTTTGCTATAAACACCAATGGACAGATTATAGGATCTTTCACAAACGGTTTAACCGCCCCCTTGGGGCAAGTAGCTTTAGCCACTTTTAACAATCCTGAAGGTTTATCAGCTACGGGTAACTCTATGTACGCTTTGAGCTCAAACAGTGGACTTCCACAAATAGGTGTCTCTGGTGTTGGAGGAAGGGGAAGTATTAATCCAGGGGCTTTAGAAATGTCGAATGTGGATTTAGCGGAAGAATTCACCAACATGATCATAGCTCAAAGAGGATTCCAAGCAAATTCAAGAAGTATAACTACCGCAGATGCGATCCTTAACGAACTTGTAAACATCAAGAGATAATTATGCTCTTTATGGGGGTGGGCTGCGGGGTAAAGGGGCGCTAAAACGGGTTTTAGAGTTTCTAAAGTGAACAATCTTTGGAGGTTAAGATGATTAAACTCACAAAATTGAACGATGAAGAATTTTATATAAACCCTTATCAAATTGAAAAGATAGAGTGTCATCCTGATACGACCATAACGATGATGAACGGTCATGTTTACGTCGTTAAAGAAAGTATTGAAGAAGTTAAGAAAAAAGTGGTAGAATTAAATAAGGAAATTTTTGGCAAATAAAGTATGTATTATTTTTGAGCAAACTTTTTATAATTGGAATAGTGCAAAACAAGAGGTGGGATAGTTGTGGATATATCGACAATAATCGGTTTATCTTTAGCGATAGTTGCACTAGTAGTAGGTGCAGGGAGTGAATTTACAACTTTACTAGATATACCTTCTTTTTTTATAACCGTTTTGGGATCTATTGGTGCAACATTCATCGCCCATCCAAGTTCAAGGTCTTTTAAAATGTTTAACATTATCATTGAAGCCCTCAAAAATCCTAAGATAGACAACCTTGAAACATTGAGGACCTTATACTCGTTTTCTGAAAAAGCAAGACGGGATGGTATGATATCTTTAGAAGAAGATTTACCCAGTGTTCAAAGTGAATTTTTAAGAGATGGTTTGAGAGCCGCCGTTGATGGTACGGATCCAGAAGAGATAAAAAAGATATTAGAAGTGAAAATGGACATGTACCAAGAAACTGAAGAAGATAAGATCTCAGTTTTGGACACTTGGGGAGCTATGGCTCCAGCCTTTGGTATGATAGGAACTTTGATAGGATTGGTTTTGTTGTTAGATACTCTTAGTGATCCAACAACTATTGGACCGAGAATGTCTCTCGCCCTTATTACAACGTTATACGGTGCTCTTATTGCAAACACCATCGCTCTCCCACCTGCTGAAAAATTAAAAAAAAGGGTGGATAAAAATATCAACCAAATGCGAATGATGTTAGAAGGTATATTGTCGATAGTACAAGGTGAAAATCCACATTTGATGGAAGAAAAACTAAAGGCATTTCTCAGTGAAGAAGAAAGACGTGCCTATGAGGCAGAAAAAGGTGAAGCTGTTTTGTAATTTAGAGGTGATATTTTATGCCTAGAAAGAAAAGAGAGAAAAAAGGTGAAGCCCCATGGATGCAAACTTTCAGCGATATGACTACACTGTTGTTAACAATGTTTATCGCATTGTTTTCTATGGCAACTATATCACCTGGAAAATTTCAACAGGCGGTTGTTAGTTTACAAAGTGTATTCGAAGGTCAACCTGTTGGGGTACTAGTTGGAGGCAGAAGTATTTCCGAAGAACCTTTGATTACTTCTAATCCTGGAATTAGGCAAGAATTATTAAAAATTATAGAAGATGAAAGGTATAAAGGGAAAATTACTATTGAGGAAACGGATAAAGGGACGATAATATCTATGAAAGATATTGCCTTTTTTAGAACAGGGAGCGCTGAATTAACCGCCGAAGCGAAAGAGCTGTTGTATAGGATAGGTACGATAATATTAGAACACACATCTAATGCGATTGAAGTTTATGGTTTTACGGATGACAGGCCAATTTTACCTTCGAGTTTATATCCTTCTAATTGGCATTTGAGTGCAGCTAGAGCGGCAAGTGTAGTTAGTTTTTTTACCACAGAATTGAAAAATAGAAGGCTAGTAGAAAAGATGGCTGAGATTAATTCTGGACAATTTGATATAGATTATTTTTACAATTCAGATAGATTCTTCCCAATTGGTTTGGGAGATAGTGAAATAACGAAAGAAATTAACCTATTAAGGTCGGAAATTGATTCACGAAAATCCTTTGCTTTAGATCAATTCACAAAAGGAGAAATAAATTCTGCACAGTTACAGCAAATTGAAAAAGAATTAGAAAACGAATATAATACAAGATTGAATGAATTAAGGCAAAAATATAGAAGAATAGATATTCTTATACTAAGACAAAGAGTAAGATAAATGCAAGAGAGTGGAGGCGAAAGATTTTGGAGAATGAAAATATAACTTCAGAAGAGGGAAAAACTAAAAAATCAAAGCCATCTTTTTTAATGACTTTAATAATAGTCATAGTTGTCGCTTTAATAATATCAGGAATCACGTCTTTTTTTATAGTGAGGATCCTGACGTCAAATGTTGCTTCAAGTTCTGATCAATCTTCACAAGTGTCCGCCACAACTCCTGCTAGAGTGATATTAATTATGGAAGGTTCTAGATATACTATGATGTTAAAAGGAGGATACGACATTGCTGTTATAGATTCTTTACAGTTAGATGTTGGAAGTAATCAGGCGAGAGATTTAATAACTTCCAACCGCTTAGAGGTGTTAGAGGCTATACGAATGATATTTATGAACAAAACAAGAGGTGAGCTTTCAACACCACAAGGCATAGAGTTAACTAAGAAACAAATAAAAGACACGATAAATGAAATGCTAGGATTTACAGGTGAAAGGGAAAGTTTGGGAGTTATAAAGGTGACAATGATTATAATGACCATAACAACTAGTCAATAATGGTTCGCTAAGTGGAAACATTAAGGGGCAAGCCCCTTAAGATCCCCAAGTTCAAAGTCGAAAATCAACTTAAAAACATGGTTTGCATACTACAGCAAACAAGGGGCAAGCCCCTTAAGAACCCCAAGTTCAAAATCATAGTTTATTATAAAAAAGCTTTTTGCACAAGGCTGCAAAATGAAAAAGAGGTGTTTTTATGCCTGAAGATGAAACCCTTACACAGGAAGAAATAGATAGTATTTTAAAATCAATGAGTTCTGGAGAAGCCCCCGAAGAAGTTCTTGAAGAATATCAAGGAGAAGAAAGAAGAATCAAAGACTACGATTTTCGAAGACCGATGAAGTTTTCGAGAGAACAACTAAGAACTCTCCAGTTAATCCATGAAAGTTTTGCGAGAGAGCTATCTACTTATCTTTCAGGCAGAAGTAGAACGTTTGTCGATGTTAAATATGCCAGTATTGATCAAATTACTTTCTCAGAATTCCAAAAATCATTAAACTCACCAACCTTTATTGTTATTTTTTCGTCCGAAGCTTTTTCAGGAAGTGCTATTTTGCAAATGGGCTTAGACTTGGGATACGTTATAATAGACAGACTTTTAGGTGGATCTGGGAACACTCTTGAAGAGATTCGGCCTCCTACGGAGATAGAAATGAACATTTTAAGAAAAGAAGCTGCAGTTATGTTGAGAATGCTATCAAAATCTTGGTCAAACATAGAGGAATTTGATGCCAATTTGGAAAATTTAGAAACTAATCCCCAATTTGTTCAAGTTGCCCCTTCAAATGAGATGACAATTCTTATAACACTATCTGTTACGATAAAAAATGTACAAGGTTTTGTAAATCTTTGTTTCCCGTCCTCTTCATTGGAACCTTTGAACGATAAATTGACAACAAGAATGTGGACTACCTCGTACAGACATACTGAAGAATTTAAAGAAAATCTAAGACAAACGTTGCTACTTTCAAAGTTAAATTTATCCGCTATACTTGGTAAAGCAGAGATATATTTAAACGATTTTTTGAATATGGAAGTTGGTGATGTAATACGCTTAGATTCTTTTTACGACGAGCCAATAGATTTAGAAATTGAAGAAAGACCTATATTCAAAGTAAATGTAGGTAAGAGTAAAGGTTTTTACAGTGTAAAGATCATTGAGAAAAACAAAGAACTTTTAGAAAGACTTCTTGTTGAAGAAAGCATGAAAAAAAAGACAAAAAAGCAAGATTCCTCTGAAAAAAGTGAAACCACTGAAAAAACAGGAGATGAATGAAATGCCTGAAAACGAATTTTTAAATCAAAACGAATTAGATTCATTATTAAAAGGGTTAAATAACACTGATGATCCAAAGGAAAGCGAGGAAAACTCAACTGTAGATGAAAAACTAGACTCACTTTTGGATGTGATTGGTGAAATTGCAAATATCACAATGGGTTCTGGGGCAACAACCCTTTCAACTTTGCTAAGAAAAAAGATAGAAATCCAATATCCTCAAACAGATATTATTAAATTTAAAAATATAACAACAAATTTTGAGGGGGAGAATGTTGTTGTTACAGTAGAGTACAAAAAAGGTTTGTATGGTTTAAACACTTTAGTATTACCTTTGAATTTAACTAATATAATAGCGGACTTAATGCTAGGAAAAGACGTAGAAAATATCGAAGAAAGAGAATTAGATGACATTAGTTTAAGCGCTGTCTCTGAAGCAATGAATCAAATGATGGGCACAGCTTCAACTGCTTTATCGGATTTTCTAAAAACAAATATCGATATTTCTCCACCAAACAGTCGAGTACTGAATTTTTCTGATCCCAATATTGAATTTCCCCCGATAGAAACCGACAAGGAAGCTTATGTTATCTCCATAAAGTTCAACGTGAAAATCACTGGAGTAGCTGAAACGACTTTCTGGCAATTTATACCAATGAAATTTGCTCAAAAAATTAAAGAACTTATGGAAAAAACTTTTGGTAAGGTTAAAGTTAAGGAAGAAGGCTCAACAAATTCAAATGCGCAAGAAAAAAGTAATTCCAACGTGATCAAAGAGAAAAAAGTTAAGGTTCAACCTGTAGAATTTGGTGAGTTTGAAAAAAAGGAAGAACCTATCTCCCAAAATATAGATCTATCAAAGTTGGAACTCTTGCTTGATGTTCCTTTAGAACTAAAAGTTGAGTTAGGATCAACTAAATTAAATCTTAGAGAGATCTTAGAGTTGCATGAAGGCTCAATGATACAGTTAAATAAATTGGCAGGGGAGCCCTTGGACATATACGCCAATGGAAGATTAATTGCTAGAGGCGAAGTTGTAGTTATCGATGAGAATTTTGGAATTAGAATAACAGAAATCGTCTCGTTAAGAGAAAGGATGAAAACCCTGAAATGATAAATAAGAAATATTTACTCTTTTCTTTGCTTGTTTTTTCCACCTATATATTTGCTCAACCAAGCGTGCAAGGCCTTTTAGAGAGTTATTCGGGGTACAAAAAATTAAAATTTGTTATTGATATTCAGTTTCAAATAACGAATAGTAAAGAAATAGCGGGAAGATTAAGCTACATTGATAACAGATATATAATATTTACCTTTGAAAAACCATCTTTATTTAAAGATATATATTATTGTTATGATCTCTTCGATACGGTTTTTTACACAAACGTTCGTGATGAAGTAGATGAATACGATCAAATATCTATACGTACGGCCTCTATTCCTGATTTACTTTCATCTTTCCTACCGTTTTTTAATATGGAAAATTTTGATGTAGTGGTGACAGAAGACGGGGTATATGAAATTCAACAGTACCTTCCAAAAACCAGAAATTTCTTAAGATTGCTTAATATAGACTTTACCAAATTCAATATTTACTATTTTAAACCTTATGAAAATATAAAGATTTTAGAAAAGTTAGAGATTTTGAATTCCGAGGAGAATAAAAGGATCATAATAGAAATCAAAGAAATTAAATCTCTGCCTGATGAAGAAGCAGATGCAGAATTAAATAAAATACTAAAATCTTCTTAGTTTCACTATAAATGAGCTAAATCTGGCAAGGAATAATCTGCGTACCTTTTTTCCATATCCTCCCCGCTTTTCTTTCTTTTCAAATAGCTCAATTGTTCTCTCAAAAGCTTTTTACTTTCTGGTTTCCCATGCCCTGGAAAAACCATTTTTATATCTAAGGAAGATAAGCTATTTAATCTGGATATCCACTGGTCAACATTGGAATTGAGTATTTCAGCATGCACCTTAGAAAATACGAGATCACCACTTATTAGATATCCTTGTGGTTTTAGGATATAAATTGTTGAATCTAAAGTATGTCCGCCAATATTTTCCGATGATAAAATTTGATCTTTTAAAAAAAGAAAAATAGAATTCTCAAAAATGACGATGTCTTTTTCTTTTAAAGCCTCTTTGAAATTGTTGAAGTTGTACTCTGCTACCTTTGAACTTTCTTTTAAAAACGTGGTATCCAAGGTATTAAGAAAGTCCAATGTTTTTTTGTTCATATATAGATCAAATTTACGTTTGCTAAAAACAGCTCCAAAGGTGTGATCAGGGTGAAAATGAGTAAAAAAAACTTTTTTTAATTTTTTTGAAGTCCGTTCTTCAACTATTTTCACCATATTTTCAAACTTTTTTGGATAAAGGGAACTATCAAAGGCTATCAAGCCATCGTCGTGTTCCAAAAATGTAACAGAACTTGCACCATTTTCAAACCAAAAGTTGTAAACATTATCGTAACTTTCAAACATAAAAATCACCTCTAAAAATAAATAGTTAGCTTTCCTTTGCGCCGCTACCCACCCATAAGGATAAAAAGTTTTATCGCCCCATTTTGCAACCCATCATCTTATTATTTTTTAAGTTCTATTATATTTTTTCGACAAAAATAATTGATATTCCTTGAATCACGTGATATAATTTTGTTAGGAATACTAATCAATTTTTGGGGTAGGTGAATCTTTTGATCAAAGAATTTATTAAAAAATACTGGTGGAGATACCTCATCGGTATTCTTTTCCTTATCACCGTTGATATCATTCAGCTGTTTATTCCAAGACAAATTGGAAGCATAGTAGATATACTAAATACTCAATCCCCAAACCTTAACCAAGTTAAAACGTTGGTATTTGGAATAATCATGTTAGCTTTAGGATTGGGTATTGGGAGAGTTTTTTGGAGGATTTCAATTATTGGTGCCGCCAGACTTTTTGAGTATAAAAGTTGGAAAAAAATGTTCAATCATATCATAGGCTTGGACCAAGATTTTTTTGACAAATGGAGAACGGGGGATTTGATGACTAGGTTCACTTCTGATGTTTTGATGTTAAGACGTATGATGGGGATGTCGGTTATAATGCTTGTTGATACTATAACAATGACAACTTTAACTTTATTCGCAATGGGTACTTTCGTGAATTGGAGATTGACTTTTATTTCGGTACTACCGCTTCCTTTAATAGCAATTATATCACTCTTTTTTGGGAGATTCATCCACAGAAGGTTCAGAGAATTACAAGAAAAAACTTCGGAGTTATCAAATATAACCGAAGAAAATGTCTCTGGTGTGGATGTTGTAAAGTTGTATTCAAACTATGACACGATGCAAGAGATATTTGACACTAAGTCTCAAGAGTTCTATAATTCTTACATCCGCTTGGTAAAAGTTTGGGGATTGATGTTTCCTTTAGCTATGTTAGTAGGACAATTAGCAACTATCTTTGTTTTCAATTTTGGTGGACCAATGGTAATAAACAACCAGATAACCCTTGGAGACTTCATAATGACAAACCAATATATAGGAATGTTGATATGGCCAATGATGGCGGTTGGAAATTTAATCAACCTAATACAAAGAGGAAGAGCCTCTTTAAGAAGGGTTAACGAAGTTTTAGAACAAAAAAATTCAATAAAAGAACCTCCAAGAAAAGATTTCGAGTTCCAGGGCCACTATCAAATCAACCATCTAACGTTCAAATATCCAGGTTCACAAAGGGTGGTTTTGAACGATGTAAACATGAATATAAACCCTGGAGAAATGGTAGCCTTTGTTGGAAGAATAGGTTCAGGAAAATCTACATTAGCAAAACTCCTTGTTAAACTATACCCAGTTGAAAGAGGACAAATATTTTTGGACGGAAAAGATATAAACGATGTAAACGGTGAATTTATAAGAGACAATGTCTCGTATGTACCACAAGATAGTTTCTTATTTTCAATGACGATAAGAGAAAATATAGCCTTTTCCGATGAAAAAATAGAAGATAAAGTGGAAGAATTTGCAAAACTTTCTCATGTACATGATGATATAATGAGCTTTGAAAATAAATATGACACAATAGTGGGAGAAAGAGGGGCTACACTTTCAGGTGGTCAAAGGCAAAGGGTTACCATAGCGAGGGCTCTAGCTAAAAGATCAAAAATGATAATATTAGACGATTGTCTTTCCGCTGTGGATACCGAAACGGAGGAAGAAATTATCAAAACACTTAGGCAACAAGCAAAAGGCAAAACAATCGTCGTTATATCTCACAGGCTCAAGGCGGTTAAAAATGCCGACCAGATTTATGTATTCGATGATGGTCAAATCGTTGAAAACGGTAGTCACAATCAGTTGATCTCACGAGAAGGTATTTACTATTCGATGTACATGAAACAATTAATAGAAAAAAATTTGGAGGAGTAGAGCAATGGCTTCAGTTCATGAAGAAATATTTTTAGAAGAAAAAGAAAAAAGCGAAGGCGATCTCAAAACCTTCATGAGGTTGTGGGTGTACATAAAGAAGTACAAGTTATTACTATTTTTGACCTTTTTAACTTTGGCAATAGCAACGATAATAGAGCTATCCTTACCTATTTTTATACGATACGGGATTGATAACGTAATAAATGTAGAGTATTCATTTGATATGGTCCCTGGGAGTGAATTGCAATTTATTGAACAGGAAAACGGAGCCTATAATCTAGAGAAAAGAGACAACAATTATTATATGGTTAACAATCAAACAGGTGAAAGAATACAAGTCTCAGGGGAGCAGTATTCCCAATACTTTGACGCAGCCTATCGAAAAATCCATGTGTTTAGCCTAATTTTTATATCAGTACTTATGGGACAATTTATCTTAAATTACGGTCAAGTTTTCTTTGCTAATTTAGTTGGTCAAAAGGTTATTTTTCATCTGAGGAAAGATTTATTTGGTCATATATTAAAACTCAAATATACATTTTTTGAAAAAAATCCCCCGGGCAAAGTTACAACACGTGTGGTTAATGACACCCAGAATCTTTCAGATTTCTTCAGTGAGGTTGTGACAAGTTTGCTCAAAGATATAGCTATAATAACTGGTGTAATCATTTTAATGATGGTGTTAGACTTCAAACTGAGCCTATATACGATGTCTATGTTCCCAGTTATCGTTGTTTCAGTTGTTTTATTCAGGCATTTTGATAGAAAGGCTTACGACAAGGTTAGAACCAGAATATCGGCTCTAAATTCCTACTTAGCCGAAAATCTATCTGGAAGCAATGTTACAAGATTATTCAACCAAGAAGAGAGAAAGAAAAAGGAATTCGACTATATGAGTACCAAGGTATATCGTGCAAATGTGCAGCAATTGCACGTATTTGCAATCTTTAGACCTTTAATGAGTCTTTTACAGTATTTTACAATCAGTGTTTTACTTTGGTTTGGTTCTTTGTTATTAACTGATGGGCAGACAACCTTTGGAACTATCTATGCCTTCACTTCTTATGTAGATATGTTCTTTAGACCTCTGTTCGACCTGGCAGAAAAATATGACATAATGCAGAATGCATTCGCATCAGCTGGAAAAATTTTTAAGATATTCGATCAAGAACAGGAAGATTTTGGAAGGAAAAAATATACAAGTATTCAAGAGGGCAAAGTTGAATTTCAAAACGTTAAATTCTCGTACGATGGAAATACAGAAGTCTTAAAAGGCGTAAATTTCAAGATAAATCCTAACGAAAGAGTAGCCATAGTTGGGGAAACAGGTTCAGGAAAAACTACAATAATTAAATTGATAAGTGGTCTTTACAAATATCAAAGTGGTAAAATACTATTAGACGATAAAGAATTATATGAATACGATCTCAACGAATTACGCAAAAAAATTGCTGTAGTACCTCAGGACGTATTCTTGTTCTCTGGAACTATTTTGGATAATATGAGATTATTTAATCAAAACATTCCTGATGAAGAAGTAAAAAAGGTTGCAAAATCCGTATACGCGGATGAAATTATTTCACGTTTACCTCAAAATTACTATACCGTCATCACAGAAAGAGGTGGAACTTTATCATCTGGTGAAAGACAGTTAGTAGCCTTAACTAGAGCGGTACTTTTTAATTCAAAAGTCATAATTTTAGACGAAGCAACAGCTAATGTAGATGTGGAAACAGAATATTTAATACAACAAGCTCTAAATAAAATATCTGAACGTTCAACTATAATTTCCATTGCTCACAGACTTTCGACCGTAAAAAGCTCTAACAGAATAATAGTTGTACATAAAGGTTTAGTTGTTGAAGAAGGAAGTCATGAAGAACTTATCAACAACCACGGAATTTACTATGACCTTTATAGGCTACAATTCCAGAATAGCTGATAATTGTCAAACTTTGAAGGGGGCTCATATATTGAATTTCTTCGATAAGATACCAACAAACACATATGTCTCTCCAATATCAAAGGAACTCTATTTAAAAAGTGATTCAAATGTTGCCGTGTTGATTCTACATGGTTACACGGGTTCTCCCCATGATATGTATTACATAGGTAGACAGATCCACAAATCTGGTTTTTCTATATACATACCCAGACTCCCGGGACACGGAACCAATTCCAACGATTTTTTAAACTCTAATTGGAGAGATTGGCTCAGAAAATCAATAGATTCTTACCTTGACTTAAAAGCCTACCACGAAAAAGTCTATATTTTAGGTCTTTCCATGGGAGGTTTATTAACAACTATCTTAGCAAGTAAATTCCATCCAGAAAAAATTGTTTTAGCTGCTCCTGCACTAAAGGCAAAGGATTGGAGAATAAATTTAACTCCATTCTTTGGTTTTATTGTTAAGAAAATAAAAAAGAAGAATCCTCAGACATTCGATGACGAAAAGCTTGCTTATCTTGCTAGCCAATACTGGAATTATGACTGGCCCTCAAAGGCAGCAGATCTTTACAAACTGCAAAAAATGGCTCTTAAAAACCTTTCAAAAGTCACATCTAAAACTTATGTAATACTATCAAAAAAAGACGAAGCAGTCCCTTTCTCGGTAAAAGAAATCATAGAAAACAATATTAAAGGAAAAATTGAATTTCTGATATTGGAAGAAAGCGGGCACGTGGTTGTAAACGATATCGAAAAGGAACACGTGGCAGAACAGACTATAAATTGGCTTAAGAAAGAATAGTCATAGTAAAACACAACATAATTATTTCTACTTTGAAATTCTTTCTTTTGATAAAACTTGTTGCAAATAGTAAGAGGTGTAAGTACCACTTTCAGCTATTTCTTCAGGGGCGCCTGTAGCCACAATATAGCCCCCGTCTTCTCCGCCTTCTGGTCCTAAATCTATAATATAATCCGCATTTTTTATAATATCCATCTCATGTTCTATCACTATAACGGTATTACCCTTTTCAACGAGGATATTAAGAACTTTTATTAATTTCTTTATATCTTCGAAATGAAGACCTGTAGTAGGTTCATCTAGTATATAAACGGTATTACCAGTGGATTTCTTTCTCAACTCAGAGGTTAATTTGATCCTTTGAGCTTCTCCGCCAGAAAGGGTAGTTGCAGGCTGACCTAATCTTATGTATCCCAAACCCACATCTTGCAATAGTTGTAGAACATTTTTTATTAATGGTAAGTTCTTGAAAAAGTCCAAAGCTTCATCCACGGTCATATCCAAAATATCAGAAATATTTTTACCTTTGTAAGTGACCTTTAGTGTCTCTTTGTTGTATCTTTTCCCTTTACATACATCACAGGTTACATACACATCAGGTAGAAATTGCATCTCAATCTTCAAAACCCCATGACCTTTACACGCTTCACACCTTCCACCCTTAACGTTGAAGGAAAACCTTCCCTTATCGTATCCTCTAATCTTAGCCTCAGGTGTTGCCGCAAACAGTTCACGAATATAATCGAATACTCCAGTATATGTAGCTGGGTTACTTCTTGGAGTTCTACCAATAGGGCTTTGATCTATAGAAATCACACTATCTATATATTCTAAGCCTTCGATTTTTTCATATTCTCCCGGTCTCACTCTGGAATTGTAGAGCTCTTTTTGCAAAGCCGGATACAATGTATCCATAATCAGCGAAGATTTACCAGAGCCTGAAACTCCGGTTATAACTACAAATTTTCCCAGCGGAATCTCAACAGTGATATTTTTCAGATTATTATGTTTGGCACCGATTATCTTTAAACTACTGTTCTTTTCAACTCTCTTTTTATCAAGTATATCTATTCTTTTTTCTCCTCTTAAATACTTTCCCGTAAGGGACGTGTTAGAATTTTCCAACAATTTATTAGTAGGCCCTTGAAAAATCACTTTTCCACCATTGACTCCAGCCCCAAGTCCGAGATCTATTATATAATCAGAAGATCTAATAACGTTCTCGTCATGTTCGACAACTATTACCGTATTATCGAGATCTCTCAACTTTTTCAAAGTATTTATAAGCCTATCGTTGTCTCTTTGGTGAAGCCCTATAGTTGGCTCATCCAAAACATATGTCACACCTGTCAACCCCGATCCTATCTGTGTGGCCAATCTAACCCTCTGAGACTCTCCACCGGAAAGCGTTGTAGCATTTCTTCCAAGTGTCAAATAATCAAGGCCTACATCGACCAAAAATGTTAATCTTCTATTTATTTCTCTAAGAAGTTCGTGAGCTATTTCCATTTCAAAATCACTCAATTTTAAGGCATCAAAGAATAGTTTTACTTCACTAATTGGCATTTCTGTCAAATCGTATATATTGTATCCATCGATCCTAACGCTTAATGCCTCTTCTCTCAATCTTTTGCCGTTACAAGCTTGACACGTCTTTTGAATCATGAAATTTCTTTCGATCCATTCCCTTATATCCCGTGAATCCGTTTGCTTATACCTTCTCTCGTACCAATTCACCATACCCTCGAATTCCCTAGTAAACTCATAACTATCCCCGTTTCTTTTTGAAAAGGAAAAATCTATTTCTTTGTCAGTCCCATACAGTAAGGTATTTAAAACTTTCGAAGGCATGCTTTTTAAAGGTTTTGATGGATCCTCCCCCAAACTTCGAACAACATCTTTCATCATGCTCACCATGAAAGTATCTTTCCCCATGTTCAAAGCAGCGCCATCTTCTAAAGACTTGTTTATATCAAATATATATTCAGGTTCAACCTCCAACTTAAAACCTAATCCATGGCATTCAGAACATGCCCCATAAGGGCTATTAAATGAAAACAACTTGGGATTAATTTCTGGAAAACTATATCCACATTTAGGGCAAGCTAGATTCTCAGAATAAGTTTGAGTAGAAATGACGTTCTCATTATTATCCATTTCCCTAATTTCTACAAAGCCATCCCCCTCTTTGAGGCACAATTCAACGGCTTCGAAGATTCTCTCAAAATTATCTTTTCTTAATTTAACTCTATCAACAAGTAGGTTTATATTATGCCTGTAGGTCTTTTCAAGTGAGTCTATTTCATCTAAATCGTAAATCACTCCGTCAATTTCTACCCTTTTGAAACCAGAGATCTTCATACTATGGAGTTCTTTTTTAAACTCACCTTTCTTTTCCTTAGCAATTGGAGCAAAGATATACAATCTTGCATCCTCTTTAAAATTTTTAAAAATATTATCCACAATTTCATCTACAGTAGAACTTTGCAGTGGGATATTGCACTTTGGACAGTAAGCCTTACCAACCCTTGCAAACAACACCCTAATATAATCATAAATCTCTGTGATGGTACCTACCGTTGACCTTGGATTATGACTTACAGACTTTTGTTCAATGGCAATTGAAGGAGAGAGGCCCTCGATAAATTCAACATCGGGCTTTTTCAGATTACCTAAAAACTGCCTTGCATAGGAAGAAACAGACTCTAAATACCTTCTTTGACCTTCCGCATATATAGTATCAAGAGCTAAAGTTGATTTCCCTGAACCTGATAAGCCGGTAATGACTGAAAGGGTATTCTTAGGTATCTCAACATCTATATTTTTTAAATTATGCTCTCTCGCACCTTTTATTCTAATCCATTTGTTATCCATATACATCCTCCTGAAAAGGCAAATATTCGCACCTTTTTTATACACTTATATTATACAATCAAAAAATTAACGCTAAAAGAATTTTATTTATCTTTTAACAAAGAAGCTCAAAGTATCTTCTATGTTAGATTAACAGGCAAAAAACAATTAACCTAAAAACATACATATATGATATAATTAGATTACATGGTGAGTTATAGGGTAGAGCTTTGCTCATCTTTTCCCTAAAAGGGTGGGGATCGGGGCAAAGGGGCGGTGCAGCCAGCAAAATGTTTAGTCTAGCAGGTGAAAGTCCTGTCTTGGCAATTTGTCCGTTTCAGCCAAGTAGATATATCCGACATACTGAACGGTAACGGGCAGTATGAAAGCTCGGAAGTAAACGGCCAGACTGCTCATTGAAGTAGGAACGACTCAGTGGTCTATCAATCTGGGAAGCCCTAGCATAAAGCGAAGACTGCTAGCCGAAATTTCCCGCCTGCGTGAAGTCGTTTGCAGGGTATTCAGGAGGTCGACCTATCTGCGCTCCATAGGGAAGACTGAAACACTCGACAATTCAAAAACGGACTATTTGTTGAGTGCTCCTGCGGTATAGGGGTCAGAGCGTCTCAGAAAAGACTAAACATCAAAGCTGGGAAAGTCCTATCCAAAAAGGGCTGTTGATATAAGTTGAACAAACGAAGTTCAACAGGCGGATAGGATTCTCGGATGAGCCCATAGTAGCGATGAAGTTTCTGTAATGGAAACGGAGCGAAGGGGCTCTGGACGATAAGTTCTATGCAGGGACACATCTGCCAGACACAGAGCTGGAATAGAGATGTCAACAAAACTGTATAGATATGCTCAATGTAAACTGGCGACAGGAAGGCATTGAGAAGAATTATCGTTTGAAGCCGTATAGGGGAAATCCCTACGTACGGAATTTTAGAGGGGGTGGTGGAAATAGGGTTAAGGTAAACCTAAACGGGCACGAAACTGGAAACGGTGGATACAGCCAAGGGGAACCTAAGGCCACTACGCCACTGCTCTACTCAACAAGGGGTGCTAACACAAGTTTTAGAGTTTCTAAAGACATTACCGTGAACTACTTACCTCTAAAGAGGTAAGCTTCCTAATTCATCGACTACCAGAACAGAATGCAAGATTAGATTGTAGTCTCCAAAGGCTTTACTTCCCCCAGTCCCTGGGGTAGAGTCAGTTTATACAGTGACTAACTGTTCTATTCCAAACTGCCTAATGTTGATAGCAGCGTTTATATCTCTATCATGTACAGTTCCACATTCAGGACATACCCATTCCCTATCAGAGAGTTCTAAATCTTCGTTCTTATACCCACATACACTACAAGTCTTAGACGAAGGTTCGAACATTCCTATTTCGATTATTTTCTTACCTAATCTCTCCACTTTGTATTTTAGGAATGTTTTGAATTGGTACCAACTTGCATCTGAAATACTCTTTGATAGTTTACGATTTTTAAGCATGCCTCTTATATTGAGAGTTTCCACAACGAAGACATCAGCTTGGTTCTCACTGATTTCTTTCGTTAGTTTATGCAGAAAATCTTCTCGAATATTTTTAATTTTCTCATGTATTCTAGCAACTTCTAATTTTGCTTTTTCCCAATTCTTAGAACCTTGTACTTTGTTCGAAAGCTTCTTTTGTGCATGCTTTAGTTTCTTTTCGTATTTACGAAAAACTTTAGGTGCTTCAACTTTTGTTCCATCTGATAATACGACAAGATCTTTAAGTCCCATATCCATACCGATTGAGTTTTCGTAGTCTATATCTCTTTCAGGGTAAGAACCTTCTACTTGGAATGTTATAGACACAAAGTACTTACCTGTTGGAGTTTTAATGAAAGTACAATTTTTTATCTTTGCATTTGGATCGATTCTTCTATGTACTCTTACTTTAATACCTTCTTTAAATTTTGGTACGAAAAGAATTTCGTATTTATCATTACCCTCATTTTCATATAGTTGTATATGTTGTGGAACTCTAAACGATTGTCTACTTGATTTCTTTTTAAACTTCGGATGTTTACTCAGTTTCTTAAAAAAGCGTTCAAACCCAATCTCTAAATCTTTTATAGACTGTTGTAATGATTGAGAGTTGACATCGTTTAGCCATTGATACTTCTCAGTTTTTTTTAAAACCGTAAGTACTTTAGCCCATACATAGTAGTTAGTATACGTTTTAGTATTCTTATATGCATTGTTTGTAAACTCTAAGAATAGGTTGAACACAAATCGATTATGTCCAAAATGCTGATTAAGTTTCTCAATCTGTTCGTTTGTTGGATATATACGAAACTTGTATGTTTTTAACATATTCAATCACCTTAATTTCGATAATTGTATGATATAATACAATTGTACCATACATATATATAATTAACAACGTATTTTTGACCTAGATTCGCTTTGTGTTTCTAAAACCAGCTATCATCTCTCCAATAAATTGGAGAGTGTTTTTGCTGAATTTTCATAAAAAGGAGCTTTTTTAATGAAAACAGCAATGATATTTGGAACACGACCAGAAGCAATAAAAATGGCACCATTATACAAAAAGATGAAAGAAGAAAATATGGAAGTTAAAGTAATAGCAACCGCTCAACACAGAGAAATGCTCGATCAAGTGTTGAAACTTTTTGAAATAAAACCAGACTACGACTTAAATATAATGACAAAAAACCAAACCCTATCACAACTAACTTCAAAACTAGTTACAGAGATAGATAAAATTCTAAAAATTGAACCATTCGATTATATACTAGTACAAGGCGATACAACCTCGACTTTTGTAGGAAGTCTCGCTGCTTTTTACAACAAAATACCTGTTGGGCACGTGGAAGCAGGCCTAAGAACGAACGATATATACAACCCTTTCCCAGAAGAAATGAACAGAAGACTAACAGGCACAATTGCAAAGCACCACTTTGCTTCTACCCAAAAGGCAAAAGATAACCTACTAAAAGAAGGTGTAGAAGAAAAAAATATAATAGTAACGGGGAACACGGTTATAGATGCATTACTATGGGTAAAAGAAAACAAAAATAAAGATATAGAAAAGATTAAAGAAAAATACAACATAAAGAACAAAAGGTTTATCTTAGTTACGATGCATAGAAGGGAGAACTGGGGAAAACCGATAGAAAACGTGATGAAAGCAATAAAAAGGTATCTACACGAAAACGAAGAGATGCACATAGTATTTCCAGTTCACTTAAATCCGATAGTGAGAGAAACTGTGTATAAAATACTTGGAAACGAGGAAAAAGCCATACTAATAGATCCTGTTGAATACTTAGAATTCATAGCGTTAATGGACGAAAGTTATTACATAATGACAGATTCAGGAGGGATACAAGAAGAAGCTCCCACATTGGGCAAACCAACGTTGATATTAAGAGAAACAACGGAAAGACCAGAGGCGATAGAAGCAGGAACAGCAAAATTAATAGGAACGCAAGAAGAAAAAGTGTATCAAGCCATGAAAGAATTAGAAACAGAAAAATATGTTCAAATGAGTAAAGCAAACAACCCTTTTGGAGATGGAAAGGCATCTCAAAAAATCGTTGAATTTTTGAAAGAAAAATATTACTCTTTATAAGGGCTATTTTCACTTGCCACCATTCTATTGCCTGACAAATCAGATCTATAATACAGTTCGTCGTAGAGTTGCAAAAAATCTTTAATAGAAGTCTCTTCGCTCAAATCGATACATTTATTACTCTCATCAAACTTAACTTTTAGATTGAAATCATCTATTATCTCCTTAACCTTAGAAAACTCAAATTTCTTATAATTACCTTTTTTGATAACCTTATAAAACCTCTTCAAATATAAAGGTTTATTTTTGATTTTCTCACTAAAATAATCGATACCTTTTAATTTAATATCCTTACCAAAAAGATTCTCCTCTCTTTTTATTTCCTCGATAACTTCATCTTTAGCCTCTTCATATTTCTTGTAAAACCCGAAATCTCTTTCAAAATAAGTCAGATTTCTAATTAAGACAGTATCTCCAACAACCATGTAATCAAAACTATTTTTAGGAATTATGAAAAGCCGTTCTTTTAAAGGTTGAATTTTATGTGCAGTAAGAGCTAGAATCCTTTTGTCTTTAAAGATTTTGGAAGCCGTTAAATATTGAATACCCAACAAAAAATCATTCAACTCTTTACTATACAACTTTACTATCAGTTTGAACTTCTTAATCGTTTCCAACTCTCCATTAGAATAATTTTTTATATACTTACCTTCACGAATAATCTCAACAATATCCCCAACATCACTCACATTCTCTTTAACATCTTTCAGAAACAAAAAACTCCTGTCATGAATGACTGTCTCGTACTCATCTACCTTGTTTGACTCTTTGTCGACTAAATCATTTAAAAACTCGTCAGCAGAGGCCAGAAAAATGCTCTTGAAAAAGAAGGGATCTTCATTTTTCAACCAAAATATTTCGTTGTTCTCATTTTGGATAAAAACATCCATTATGAAATCCTCTGAAGTATCTATTAACTCCCTAAGAAGTTCTAAATTCTCTTTTAAAAAGATATTCTCTAAAATCTCATCCCAATTAACTTTATTCATCTCTTGCCACCCATCCCCAAATAAATATCTTTGGAAAACTCTTTAAATTTCATTCCTTCGGTTATTGACTTTGAAATCAACCAAACGGGCCTCATACTTTTTTCACGTCCGTCCATAAGATAAACCTTGTAAATGCTATAGCCAAATAAAGAAAGAACAGGGTTTATAACAATTAAATCCGTTTTTACATAAATATTGCCTACGATAAAAACGATTATGGCAAAAGAAATCAATTCTTTTATGCCACCCATATTGATAAAAGGCAAGATATAAACAAAAATATAATCCAATAACCTCACATTCTGTGATTCTACTTTCTCAAATTTAATGAACTTTTCCTCGGCATTATTCTTAGCAGAAATAAAAAGAACCAAAGAAACAACAAAAACAAAAATCGAAAAAATACTAAAAAATAAGAACAAAACGTTCCCAAAATTATTAATGGCAAAGATAACAAAAAGAGGCAGATACGAAAGTAAAAACAAAAACGATTTAAACAACGTATTGATCATACCAAAACCTCCCCAGTGAGGAAATCTATATATCTTAATAAGTCACATATTCATAATTATAACAAATAAACTTTCCTTTTAATTCTATATCTCACATTAGCTTCATGTAGAAAGCAGTTGTTTCTTATGATATAATAAATCAGAGATAATAAAAACACAGTCTTTATAATTTCAAGGTGAAATCTTATGAAAATACTAATCATTGGCTACATGCACCCAAAATTTGACAAAAGAGTATATAGAACGGTTAAAACTCTTTCTAAAGTTCATGAGATTATTTACCAATACTTGACCAATAAAGATGAAAAAGAATATATAGATGGAAATATTGAATACATACCCATAAAAGATATCAAAGAAACAAAAGGCAATCCATTAAAAAAGCTTATTAATAGAAAACCTCTTGATAAAAAAATATGCAATTTGGTATCTGAAAAAAATTACGACATCTTATACATGCATCATTTTCTAGCAAGCATACCTTTGGAGCCTTTTAAAATAGCAAAAAAAAGAAATAAAAAAGTCGTTTACGATATTCACGAATACCATCCAGAAAATTTTTTAGCAGAGTTAGAAGGAATCATTGGAAATTTAAAAGTAAAAACCGTCTGGAGGTTTTTTAAAAAGCAGTTAGAACTCTCAGATTTGACAATTTTCGTTTCAGAAGAAACAAGAAAAGATGTTGTTGACAAAACGAACGTAGATAAAGAAAAAACGTATATTATACCAAATTACGCAAATTTTATTATAAAACCTGATATTCAAAAAAAGAGAAAAGAAATTGTCTTAGTTGGTAAAGTAACAAGAAAGATTGAAGATGAGAAAAAAATCCTAAAATCTTTAATCGAAAAGGGTTTTAAATTCAAGGTTATAGGAATGGATTCAAAAGAGTTTATGGACATACCCCATGAATATACAAATTTCTTACCTTACGATGAAATGATGAATGAACTATCCAAAGCCATGTTTTCTTTAATTTCTTACAACACCGTCAAAAACAGAGATTATAAAAACGACATTTACGCTTTGCCTCACAAGTTTTATGATTCCTTAGCTGCAGGTACCCCTGTTATTGTAAAAGAGTCTTTTGTGTCAATGGCTAAACAGGTAGAGGATTTAGGCTTAGGAGTAGTTATAGATCCAGCTAACTTGGAAGAAAGTGTTGAAAAGATTACTAACGCATGCAAAAATTACGCAAGCATCATAAAAAACGTTGAAAAACATCAAAAAGAATTTATATGGAATGAAGAAAAAGAAAAGAAATTTATTGATCTGATATCTCACCTAATAAAGTAATCAATACTTTTTGGAAAAATCCTTTCATATACATTTCGTCGCTTAATTTCACTCCTCCCTCAAAACTTCTTCAAATAACTAAGCTTTTATTGAATTGGCTGAAAAACAAAGCTTTTACAGTATAATCAATCCTAAATCTCTTTAATCGCCTCTAATTATCTCTAATCGGATTTGATAAAATAATATAATTCTGATAAAATAAGAATACGTATTCAGAAAGTATTTAAAGTAATTCGAGAACTTCTTAGATAAATCGAATTCATGATTTTAAAGGAAATGGGGAAAATTTTTATGAAAACAATGAAAGAAATTGCCAAAATGGCTGGAGTTTCTCAATCAACTGTTTCAAGGGTGATAAATAATAATCCTAACGTCAATCCTGAAATCAAAAGAAAAGTTTTAGAATACATTAGAAAATACAATTATCAACCCAATAGAATGGCACGAAGCCTTGTCAAAAATAAAAGCTTTCTTATTGGAATAGTACTACCCGAATTAACGAACCCTTATTTCCCAGAAATACTAGAATCCTTAGAAGAAGAAGCAAATTACTATCATTATAACATTGTTCTGTCAATCACTTATGGTAGCCTTCAAAGAGAAAAAGAACAAATAGAAATGCTTTTAAGTAGAAGAGTTGACGGATTAATCATAAATCCAACGGATCTGTCTCATGTTGAACATATAACTAAAATCAAATCAATCTTACCTACTGTTATATGTGCCCAAGATTTAGATGGTTTTGATTATGTAACGGTTGATCACTATTTGGCGGGAAAAATCGTTGCTAAATATCTAATAAATAAAGGGCACATAAACATCGGATATATTGGATATTTAAAAGATAAAAAGTTAAAAGGATTTTATGAAGAAATCATAGCTAACAATTTGAATTTTAACGAAGACAATTATCTAGTGGCTCCTGAGGAGATATCTGATTCTAAAAAAATCAGTGAAAAAAAGTTACTAACAAAAATTATAGATAATAATATAACAGCAGTCTACACTATAAACGATATTATAGCAACAAAAGTGATCAATATTTTGATAAAAAATAAAATGAAAGTTCCAGATGATGTAGCGGTAGTAGGTTTTGATAACACCATAATTTGTAATTTAACAAATCCACCGTTAACCAGCGTCGCGCAACCCACACGAGAAATCGGTAGAAAAAGCGTTGATATATTAATCAAAAAAATTGAAAAAACGAATGCACACACCGAGTATATTTTGGATCAAATTTTTCTACCACCTAGATTGGTTATAAGGAAATCCACATAATCAAAGAACTTACAAAGGAGGAAAAAGGTAAATGACAGCTATCAAGTTAGGAATCATTGGAGCAGGAAGTGCAGCATTTTCTTTAAGATTGGTTACTGACCTTTGTAAAACAAAGGGTCTATCAGGAAGTTTGGTATCCTTAATGGATATAGACAAAGACAGATTGAACGCAGTACACATGCTTGCTAAAAAATTTGCAGAAGAGTTCGGAACAGATTTGAGGTTTGAAACTACAACAAACGTTGAAGATGCAATAAAAGACTCAAGTTTTGTTGTAAATACAGCCCTTGTTGGAGGGCACAGTTACTTTGAACAGGTAAGAAAAATTTCAGAAAAATACGGATATTACAGAGGAATAGACTCACAAGAATTCAACATGGTTTCAGATTATTACACAATAAGTAATTTCAATCAATTAAAGTTTATGCACGATGTTGCAAAAGCTATTGAAAGGATATCTCCTAAGGCATGGCTTTTGCAAGCGGCAAACCCTGTTTTTGAATTAACTAATTTAATAACAAGAACGGTCCCAATCAACATGGTTGGAATATGCCATGGACATCATGGTGTAGACCATATAATTGAAAAATTAGGTTTAGATGCGGAAAAAGTCGAATGGCAAGTAGCAGGTGTAAACCATGGAATATGGTTAACAAAATTCATGTACGAAGGAAAAGATGCCTATCCACTCATTGATGAACTATTAGAAAAAGAGATTAAAAATTTCAAACCCACCAATCCATTCGACGATCAACTTTCTCCCGTTGCAAAAGATATGTATGAATTCTATGGGAAAATGCCTATTGGAGACACAGTCAGGAACGGAAGTTGGAAATACCATTACAACCTTGAAACAAAGAAAAAGTGGTTCGGAGAGCCATGGGGAGGCGTTGATTCAGAATTAGGATGGAAATGGTATCAAGACAGACAAGCAGAGATTGCATTAGCAATGCAAAAAGTTGCCAAATATTTCCAAGAGAATAAAAACGCCAAATTACTTTCAAAAGATTCACTCAATGAGATAATCTCTCAAACCAAAAACGATGTAAAAGAAGAATTCACAAAAGAAATATGCAGCTTGTTAGATCCTCAAAAGAAAAGCGGCGAACAACATATATTGTTGGCAAATGCCTTATTAAACGACGAAAAAGTAGACCTTGTTCTCAATTTACCAAATAACGGTACTATACCTGGCATACCAGACGATGTAGCCGTCGAAATTCCTGTGTATGCAGACAAAAATGGAATCCATCGTTACAAAATAGATCCACCACTTCCAGAAAGAATTAAAAAGATGTACTTATACCCAAGAATTATGAGGATGGAATGGGCATTAGAAGCATTCCTAACTGGAGATAAAAAAGTACTCGAAGAATTCTTGATCAGAGATCCACGTACAAAATCTTACGACCAGGTAGTAAAAGTTATCGATGAAATACTTGCTTTGCCAGGTAATGAAGAAATGAGGAAGCACTACAGCAAAAAATAGTTTATTTTAGGGGGCTAATGCCCCCCTTTACTTAATAAACAAACTTATCTGCAAAAATTTTGTATAAATCCTCGTTATAAGAGTCAGTGATAAATTTATCTATTTCTTCTATTTCAAATGTTTTCATTATTGATTTTTTACCAAACTTAGAACTGTCAACAAGCATATATATTTCATTACAATTTTCTCCAACGATCTTTTTGATACTAGCACTTTGTGGTAAATGCTCAAATGCGCCCTCTTCAAAAGAAAAGGCACTACAAGAAAAAAAGGCTTTTTCTACACGGATTTCTTTCATCATATTCTCGGGGATAACACCAACAGTTACCCCATTTTTGTTATCTAATGTTCCACCTGCAACTACTACGTTGTGAGTAGGATTCTCACAGAGTGCCAATGCGGTGTAGAGATTATTAGTTACAATGTTCATAAACTCTTTTTTTTGAGCTATCTTCTGAGCTAAAATGTAGGAAGTACTACTCGCATCTAAAAACAAAGTTGAATCTCGAGTTATAAATTTTAAGGCTAACTCAGCAATCTTTTCTTTTTTATCTTGATTAAGCTTCATTCTCTCAAAAAATCGAGCTTCGGATAAGCTATTTCTCTTTCCCCTTATGCCTCCATAGAATTTCTCAATTAGCCCTTTTTTATATAGCTCTGATATATCTCTTCTCAAAGTTACCATAGATACACCCAACTCTTCCGCCAAATCTTCTATATTAACAGATTTTTCTCTTTCTAAAATTTCTAAAATTTTATCCTGCCTCATAACTTTTGTCATTAAAATCACTCTCCATCAATGTTTTATAAAAATATTTTTTAAAGAAAAATTAAAAAGTTTAAAATCATGCAAGAAATCCGATTACGGCCGATTATAATGAATTATTTGCGAATAACTCAAAAAATCTTTGATTATGTTAGTTTTGTATTTAGCAAACTTAATGATATACTATGTTGAAATTATATCATAATATTATCATAGAATGATCATATTTTACAAAAATATAATATTAAATTTAGAAATATCAATTCTAAAAATAAAAACACAGGAGGCTACAACATGTTAGAAGAGCAATTAAAAAAAGAAGTTGCAGAATTTGCAAAATTAGTATGGGACAGAAAACTGACGGATGGAACGGGCGGAAATATGAGTATAAAATATGGAGACAAAATATATATCACTCCAACATCAACTATAAAACACTTTTTAACAGAGAAAGACATCATCACCATAGATAAAAACGGGAACAAAATCGACGGACTTAAAGAACCTTCTTCAGAAAGAAAAATGCATATAAAAATATACGAAAAAGCAAATGATGTAAACGCAATTATCCATGCTCATTCAATATACGCTACCTCTTTTGCAATTACTTTTGAGAAATTACCAATAAACGCTCTTCCAGAATCTTCTTTAGTATTGGATCCAATAACCTATATACCATATCAAATGCCGGGAACCCAGGAATTTGCAGATGCCTTTAATGAAGGTTTAGAAAATGGATCTCGTGTATTCGTTCTCCAAAACCATGGAGTGACGGTTGCCGGAAAAGACATGAGTGAAGCCTATGTAAAACTGGAAACTTTAGAATTCCTTGCTCAAGTTTCATTCATTTCAAAACTTTATTCTAATGTGAATGAAATACCAAAAGAAAAAATAACTGCATTCAAAGAATTTTTCAGAAGAATACCCACTTCAGAAATAGGTCAAAGCAACGATTAACTAAAGGTAAAGTAAGTTAAGGCAAGAAGAAAAAGAACTAAAATATTGG
>NZ_JALY01000141.1:0-11665 GCF_002924615.1 Petrotoga halophila DSM 16923
ATGATTTTTTAGTAAACGAAACGGAAGAAAACGAATTTGAGGAGATAAAATACATATTTTTTTGAAAAAAATTTTTGATAAACCTTTAATTTCCAAACTGTCTATATAAACTCTATTCTCAAATCCCTTTAATCTGGAATAGTTAATACTACAGTCTCTTTGGTTATCTTTCTTCCAGCTACTACTGTGAAGAAAAATAAAAATACCCCTGCCCCTAACAGTATCCATAAAATTATATCGTTGAACTGCTCTGTCAAGGGAAAAGTTGAAGTCAAATAACTGCCACCAAAAACAACTATGAATCCTATTATAAAAAACAAGTTATTGATTATACTTATTCTTCGAATTCTAAAAATTAGATAATACATAATAGAAAGCAATCCAAAACCAAAGGCAGAAACAAATATAATTATTTTAAAGAGTGAACCATTAAAAAAACTTTTTTCAAGGAAAGTAATTGTTAAAATATTTGGAATGATGAATATTAAAACTAATTCAACTTCCATAACTATCCAACCAACAATAATAGAGCTATACAGATAAGGTTGTATTTCAAAGCCGTTCGATAGTAAAAGTTCTATTCTACCTGTTGTTTTTTCTGGTATAACTAAATTGCTGAGTATCAAGATGGCTCCTATCGTGTACATAAATAAAGCCATGATAATAAACATTCTATTGGAAATAAGCTCCGGTACCTCATTAGGTTCAGAACCCACAAAGCTATAAAGTGTAAAAGTTGTTATTGCTATCAACAAAATTGCTGGAAAATAGAAGTAAGCAAAACTGGTTAATAGCATCCTAAAATTATATTTCATTATTTTTTTCATCTATATACACCCCCGCTTTTTCCTTGAATATAGAAATTTCCCTACTAAATTGTTTGTCAATTTGATCTCCCACATTCGATCGTATTTTATTCCATCACATTTTCTTTTCTCTTTTAACTTTTTTAAGGTAGAGAAACCTCAAAGAAATATCTCTTAAGGTCCCTGTAATTGTAAATATAGAGGATATTTTTCCCATCGGCATTTACATTTTTATCAAAGGCAAACTTCGGATAATAGAGCAAATTTGGGTTATTTATATACAATCTTATATTCAGATCTTCATCTAATACGAATATTTCCATTTCTCCTTGAATCTATAAAATACACTAAGCCGTTCTCTGACAAAAGATACACATTACCTTTTTGAGTAACTATATCCAATATTTCGTTTTCATTGTCATGTAGATTAACAACAAAGCTTTCATCGAATTCTAAATTCACTGAAAAAGTGAAGGTGACAGCAATCAAGATAAACATTATCAAAAATCGCCCTCTAAACATTTTCATCTTTTTTTCTTCCTTTCTTTATATTTTATACAAAAATGAATTTCTTATAGGGAAGAGAAAAATTTCCTCTTCCCCTATAATAATAAATTACTTATCTTCTTTTTAACCAACGTATACCATAGTAGCTAAACCAATCAGCATAAGTACGGACCAACCTCCTAATAAACAAAAATTACAAATAAAACATCCAGCACAATCGACTCCCTCAATGATGTATTCGGGGTTCAGATTATTCATATTTTCATTCACCTCCTCGTACAAGTGTTTTTTTAATTGGCTTCAAATATTTATTGATAAAGTATTACAGGGATCGGCCAAAAAATTTATGTTAAAATCAAGCTCGATAATTTTTGTTATCTTTAAATTACTTATACTCTCTTTTTCTTCTTTTATCCGTATTATGATATAGTTTTTTTGGAAGATTTTACTCTATTTTTTTAAAATTAGAAATAAAAATCAATTTTTTAATTGTTCTTCTTTCGTTATATCTATAATTTTGTTGCAGACATCATCAAAGTTATTTGAATGATCTATTATCACACATATTTTATCGTTCAATTTTTCTTTGATGAATTTCTTTATCAACTCTCTTGTTTCACTATCCAGATGTGCGGTAGCTTCATCAAAAACATAAACGTCCGAATTAGCTTTTGCGATAGCTCGAGCTATTGCTATCTTTTGAATCTGTCCACCTGATAGTTTTATCCCATTTTCCCCCACAGGTGTTTTGTCTCTCAAGGGTAGAGAGTCGACAAATCCCTTTAAACCCGATTTAAGTAAAACCTTTTGATATTGTTCCTCATCTATTTCATCAACGATTTTTATATTTTCTGCTATCGAAGAGTTTAAGAGAAAAATCCTCTGCGATACTATTGAAAAGAGTTTTCTTAATGATTTTTTTGATATCTTTTTCAAGTCCGTTCCATTAACCAATATCTTACCATCATAGTTGTTATAAAACCCTAAAAGCAATCTTATTATCGTCGATTTACCGCTTCCATTTGGACCTTTTAAAAGTATTTTAGTACCTTTTTTGGCATTTAAATCAAAGTTTTCTATCACATAATCATTACCAACCGGATATTTAAAGCTTACATTTTTCATCTCTATTTCATTTATTTGGTTTAATTCTAATTCATCACCAGTTTCTTCCTCTTTTTGGTATTTGAAGAAAAAATTTCTGATTCTTTCCAAAGCAACGAAGGCTGGTTGGATAGTCAACATCGTTGTGTTCCAATTTAAAACAGGGGCATATAATTTCGAAAAATAACCTGCGAATGCCATATAGGTACCGATAGAGATATTTTCATTTAGAACTGCACTTCCTCCAACGTATAGCAAAAATACACTTGCAAGAGAAGAAAAAAGTGTCAATAACTCTGTTCCCCCTGACATCGAGATTCCCCTTTTTATCATCGTCTTTGCAAATTGTTCACTCGCTTGGTTTATCTCCTTTACCTGTTTTTCTTCTATGCCAAGTCTCTTTATTTCTTCTCCACCTAAAATCGCTTGTTGCAATTTCCCGCTGTACATTGCACCTTTTTCAAGAGAGGCATGAGTGAATTTTTTAAGAGATCTTCCAAAGATTTTTGTTACTATACCGAATACAGGAACCATTAAAAGTAATAGAATAGTGAGCTTAAAGTTCATTGAAAACATAATAAAAAGAGCACCTACAAATTCAAAGATGCTTATGATCGCCCTTAGAGTATTCATGGAGAAAAAGGAACTCAAGGAGTCAACTTCTTTCATTCGGGCAAGGATATATCCACTTTCGTTGGTCGTAAAAAATTCTAATGGAAGATTCAAAATATTTTTGTTGAGATCTTTCTTCATATCAAGAAGTGTATGTTGATTTAAAAAAGTGAACAACACGGAAGAACTGTAGTTAATTATACTTTGTAAAAGATAGGTACCAACAAGGATCAACACGAATTTAATAAGAACATTCATATTTCTTGCCATAATCCCTTCATCAAAAGCGAGTTTTGTGAGATAAGGGGGTAAAAGAGCAACCAAAGTGAGTACAATTAGCATAATCATGCCCAAGATAAAAAGCCATATTCTCCTTTTTACGTATTTAAAAACAAAACTTAAAGTACCGAATTTATTTAAGGCCATCTTTATCTCCTCTATTTGGTACTTTTACTCTTAAAAATTCTACATACGAATCATTTATCCACTTGCATCTATCAATATCCATCAATCCATCTTCAACCGCTTTTCTAGCCCTTAAAATACAAGGCCAACAGAAATGAAGTAACTCACAATCACCGCAAATTTCTCTATCTCAACGCAAAACACTAGCTCTTGCCTTATATACAACTTTTTCCTCAAATAGGAACGTTGTTGAAAGGGTTTTTTCTTATTCTATCATCAGTCTTTTGCCAAAGATATTTACGAAGTAGATGATTCCTAATATAGCCATTAATCCCAAAAATATGAAAATAAGATTTTGCCAGTTTTCTAAAATAATTAACTTTTCCCACAGATTTCCATTCATTCCCACAAAAATTAAGAATAAAAAAAGAAGGATTCTAACTATGAATGGGTTATCAAACACGAGAAGCCCTATTCCAACCAAACCACTAAGTACCGCCGACCAAATCGGAAAGGTTATCAATACCGTTAAAAGTATTTCAAAATTAGCAATTACTCCCATAGAAAAAATGTTTGTTATATATTGCACAATAATTCCCCATAACATGAATACCTGTGTGAACAATAATACTGCCAACATTTTCCCCAAGAATATTTCTTTTATATTTAAAGGTGATGCCAAAAGGTATGAGATATTTTTATTTTCCTTCTCTTTTTGAAAGCTGATCCAACCAAATGTATAAGGTACGAAAAAAGTAACCGTAAAAGATGAGATAAGAATAGGGTTAAATTTATTTGAACCATCCAAATTAAACACTATTACAAAGATTGTAATAGCCGTCAAAAGCAACAATAATTGGAATTGTTTCCTTATGAACGTTCGTAACTCTTTTTTAATTAGGGCTTTCATCATTCTTCGTCCTCCTTCACGATATAAGTATATATATCCTCAAGCGTCACTTTTTCTTCTTCCACCTTTTCGACCTCTATTCCTTTATTCACGAGATATCGAACTACTGATGATGGACTTATTTTATCTCCAGAGAGTATCAACTCTTTTTCTCCTATTACATTTACTTCAGAATCCTTTGAAATCTCATTTACTATATCCTTGGGAATTTTACTACTTACCTTTATTGTTACACCCATTCTAACTCCCAAAGCCTCTTTCAATTCTTCCATATTTCCAGATACAACTATTTGTCCTCTTCTCAAAAGTATTATCCTTGAACATATTCTTTCTATATCGAAAAGGTCATGAGAGGTTATTAAAAGTGTTTTTTCTTTATCATGTAAGCTTTTTAAAAATTCTACCATGTTTTTCCTGGCTACTGGATCAAGATTGGACGTTGGTTCATCCATTAAAACAATTGAAGGATCATGCAAAAATGCTCTTGATATGGCTAACTTTTGCTTCATACCTGCGGAAAGTCCCTTTACCAAACTTCCCCTATTTTCGTAAAGTCCCCATTGATTTAGTAATGCTTCTCCACGTACTTGGGAAACCCCATATAATTCACTCCAGAACTTTATATTTTCATCAACAGTTAAATCATTATATAGACCAGGTCCATCCAAAATGAAACCTATCTTTTTCCTTTGTTGCTTGGTCATCTTATCGGTATCTACCCCTAAAATTTTTGAAACTCCTTCAGTTGGTTTCAAAAGTCCTAATATTATATTTATCAGGGTAGTTTTTCCTGCACCGTTTGGCCCAATCAATCCTACAATTTCTCCCGCATTTATTGAAATATTAATATCTTTCAAAGCTTCTACCCCGTTTTTATAAACCTTCCGAATATCTTTCAATATTATTGTTTCCATAAATCTATCTTCCTCCTAAAAGATGACATAGCATTATAAGAATTAAAATTACTAATGTTGATGTTGCAAAACTTTTAAGCAATAATTTTAGAAAACCTTTGCCTTCTCCAATGCGGAACTCGTATATTGTTCGTAAAGCGTATCCTATGGTGAGAATCACAAAAAAAGCTGGTGGATTAGACATATTAATGCCCCACCTTTGAACATAGAAATTTCCCTAATAAATCGTTTGTCAATTTCAGTTCTACTGCTCTACATTCAAAACAACCATACCTAAAGATACATTCCTTGCACTTTTCAATCTTTCCCAAATTTAGATTCCAATATTTATCAATTTCTCTATCACCAAATATTCTTTCAAAAGGTTCTGAATCATTCATTACATCTGCCAAGATTTCTTTCTTCATGTGGGGACATGGTAAAATCTTACCGTTCGAGGTTAAAGCAAGAGTTCCATACAAGCAGGGATGATGATAGAAATTGTGCCAAAAAGTCTCAACATTAACTCGAACAAAATGACTGTTGTTAAATTCTCGAAAGTTACTTTTACGATAAATATGAGATACATACAAACCTTGGGGGTTGAATTTCATTATTTCTTCTCTCAGCCTTTCAATATTATTATCCGAATCCAACACGATTACTGGTACAAAACTTTGTAAGCGATTTTTAACATAATCCAATGTGTAACAGAATTTTTTTGAATTATCTTCATCTTCATTAAAGTTCGATGCGGGAATAACTATATAACAATTTAAATTTTCAGTAAGATTTCTCTTATTTTCTTTTATTTTCGAAAACAAATGTTTCCAATGTGTTACAACCCATATTTGAGTTGATTCAGATAAATATTTACATTGATTCACAAGGTTGTTAAGTTTATTACCAAGGAGGAAGGGATTCCCCCCATGTAAGATAAGATTAATAGGCTTTAAGTCTAAAATACGAGGTAAAAAACGCCTATAGTCAAAATGTTCAACATTTTTTTCAGACTTTTCATTAGAGCAAGTTAAACACGGGATGGAATTGAGAGAATTGCAAAAGGAACAGTTTAGATTACAATTAGTTGGTAATTGAATAAAAAATCTATTAATTACAGGAGGTGGAGATTGAATCCCTTTTAAAGGAAGCAACATACCTTTTCTCGTTTTTTCCTCGTATATTAACTTATCATAGCACTTCCCTATACTTTTATCACTTAATGTTTGAATAATTTCTGGTGTTTTCGGATGATCAACTTTGGATATTAACTCCCCCGTTTGAAGATAATGTATCACTTTTGCCCAATCTTCATCAAGCTCAATTATATCGCCATTATATAGGTTGTAAATAGCAGCTTCTTTAGCTTTATCATTTTCCACAAGGATGTTCCACTTATTTAACTTAAAAAAACGTTCTTTCAAAGAAATACACCCCCCTGTTTATAACCTTTTTGCGTCACAATATCGAAAAGATCAACACCATCTTCGAGAAGGCTCCATACTTCTTCAAATTGTTTCTTAATACTTTTTCTGATTTTCTCACAAACGTCTGCCGGCTCTTTTTCAAATTTTTCAATGCCAGCTGTTAACGCAAAACACAAAGGACATAATCTCTTTACACAACAATTCAAACAATCTTTGGTTATCTCACTATTATATTTTTCCACAAGAATTCCTATCTTTTCAATTTCTAACCACTTTTGTACATTGCCGATAGGGAAATTATAATTCATTTTTTCACAACAATGTAAATTACCATCTGGATCAACAGCAACTTTTGTTCCCGGTACGCAAGTTGCTGTAAAAGGTAAAAATTTTGGCCTCGTTAAAGAGTAAAGGATATTTATGCTTCTGTTAAGAATTAAAGTATATGGTGTACCTATTAGTGCAGACAAAAATCTATTTTCATTTCCTCTTTTTAAATGTTCAAAATACATTTGTTTACAGTATTCCATTCTTTCAAAAAATTTCTCTTTGTCCTCTTTAGAGTATCGTTTGTACCATCTTCCAAAAGAGTCTGAAATCATATTAACTCTTGCGACTTTTAATAAATCAGCTTGCTTATCAAAAAAACGTGACATTTCTATTATATCGCTACCATAATCATAGCATACAATTATAGAACAGAACTTTTTATAATAATCAGAATATTTTTCACTCAGATTTATTAAATTTTTTAAAATTATATCAAAGCTTCCAGAATGATCTGGAAAAACGCGAAGCCTATCATGTTCTTCTCTCTGCCCATTCAAACTGACTGCAATTGCAACTTCATTTTGAGCAAGGAAATCTGCTATTTCCTTCCTCAGTAAAATCCCATTTGTTGTAAGTGTAAAAAAACATCCTTTATAGATCTTTTTTGCATAATTAATTACTTCTTTAATAAGATCAAAATTTAATAAAGGCTCCCCTCCATAAAAACCAATAATGGGTTTTAAATATGGATTTCTCCTCTTTGTTTCTTTTAAAGTGTTTAAGTATTTTTTAACAGCTTCTTTTGCTATACTGCTTTCCATGTAAACTTGCCTATGTATTCTCATATTGTAATAGTTTCCTGAATATGCACAATATTTGCATCTAAGATTACAGTCTTCTGTAACTATTAGAAATAACTCCTTTGTACCATTTTGTTTTAAATAAGTATGTATATCTTCTAATTCGACCTTTTGTTGCAAAATACAATTTTTGGTTTTGTTTTCCTTTTCTAATTGTCTGGCTGCTTTTATATTATCCACATATTTGACTACTCCTGTTGAATCAGAATAAAAATATTGATTTCCTTTCTTTGTTTCAAAAAAAAACCCTTCCATTATTTTCTTTTCCTCCTTTGATTAAACCTTGGTTTTTAATAAAATTAGTTCTGTTTAATTTATCCTTTTTCCTAATCCTATTTGATATTTTATTTTTATAAACCCTAATGCCACAGATAAGCGAATATTGCTTCTTTCTACTGATTGTTGGACTCTATCCATGCCTCTCAACAAAAAGAAGTGTATGTCTCAACACATCAAATTTGTTACTTCCATACATTATCCTTTTAATGACTTTCAATTTATTCACAGAACCTTCTGCTAGTTCGTTGTTGTAATCATATACTATTGCATTTCTAACCACTTGTATATTTCTGATATAATAAATATTTGATGAAACAATATAAGCATAAACAACTATTTACTTTAAAAAATCAATGGGTAGTAGAAGCACATATTGACGAACTTTCAAGTTCGTTAAAAAGTTTGTTCGCTACCCGCTTTTCACCATATTCCGAGACTTAATTGCCCTTTCAACGCTACATTAGAAGAATGAATGTAAATGAGGGATTCTTAAACAATACTAACATTAGTGAGAAGAAAAATATGTATTTTGTAGGTATTGACATTTCTAAAAATTCTTTTCACAATCGCATTGTTGATGGAAAAAACCACTTTTCTTTTAGTAGACTCTAATTTTTGTTACACTTTTTTTTAGTGAATGCCAGAAAAAATAATAAAAAAATTTCTATTTTTCGTAAAAAAGCCAAGGTAAGGCTTACAATTAATTAGAAATGTAAATCAATACTGATATCCTAGCACGTAACCTGTCATGCTAGCTGCTGCGTCCATAGCGGGAATAACTGTGAATCCGATAGGCAATAAAGAATACAAATGCTTCCACACGTAAGTCCACATAAAAAACCCTCTGGTTCTGAACTAGTTACTGTTTTCATAAAGCATCTCTTTTCCCATAGGAGAAATACAAATTATACATTTAACTCCATGATGCCTCTGCGGTTGCATATGCAGATATTCCATAAAAATCTAGAATAGGTCCAACCCCGTCAACCATACAAGCTATAGCACATGCTGCAACGCAAAGAGCCCCACATGCAACTGGTCCATCTGGTTCTACGTTGTTAACTGTATTCATCTGTTTTCACTCCTTTCTGTTAAAATTTTATTTTCCCTACCTTGGCATAGAAGGAAACAATTAATGAACCTTTTTTTCTCATTGTTTGGGATAAAAAATTTCGTCGAATGAAAAAATTCATCTACTCAAATAAGGATTGTTAATCTTCCTCTCATTTACATAATATCTTTTTTATTCTCTTCCAAAAAGTGTGAGTAGAAAAAAAGAAATATGAGCCCTGGATTAAATAATCTGAAAAAAGAGTTATTCAAATTCTTTGAACAGATACTGAATATAACAGAGCCATGGTACATACCAAAGATAGAACAACAAGGAGATACAATCAACATATATGCGGAATTCAAAAAAAGTTAAAAGTTCGAAAATCATGGTAAATATTAGAGTACATACGATGCAAATCAAAACTGCAGCAAGGAAACATTTCCTAAAAGCAGATAATATTTGATAAATCCAAAAATTATTCGATTACAAAAAAACTTTTTATGTTGCAATGTATTTTATTGCTTTAGATAAACTCCTTTTAACTCTAACTTACTTACCCACTATTTTCGTGAGAAAGCCTTTATTTTTCACCATTTTTCCTGCAGAGTTACTTCTTGCCGGCAAATAATTCCTAAATTCACAATCTTTTACTTCAAAAACTTATTTTGTTACTTTTTTAAATCTTTTAAGCTTTTTCAAATGTTGCTTTTTTCACAAAGTAAATACATCAATCAAACATTTACCATACTTCTTCTACACCACTTACAACCGTCCAGTGTTCTACTCCATCTGTTGATCCTGTAATGTGACCATCTCCACCAAAAACAAATATTCCACTCATTAGCAGACCTGTGATCAACAAAACAACAAAAAATTTCTTCATCCTCTTTTACCCCCTTAGATTATTCTTTTAATTAAAGTCTAAAATTTCAAATAATCCAACCCTTCACTTTAATCATACACTTTCCCATATGGTTTTCAACTGTTTTTTTAAGTGGGTTCAAATATTTATTAATAAAGTATTATAGAGATCGGTCAAAAAAAGCTTACGTTAAAATCAAATTTGACAATTTTTGTTATCTTTAAATTACTTATATTTTCTTTTTCTTTTTATTATCTGTATTATGGTACAATTATGTTTGAATGGTTTCGGTCTATTTTTAGAAAATTTCTATGTTGAATTGAAGTAAACGAATATTCTATTATTATAACATTGTGTAAATATTTCATGAGGATAAGGAGGTTCTTAGAATGAATCTTCGATCTTTAATTGAAATTGTGAATAAAGGACAGTTCATAAGACCAATTTTGAATTATGTTGTTCATTACTTAGAAAGTGATAGATCAGATAAAAATAAAAACATCGTCAATTACATAAACGTTTTGAAATTAAAATGGGATGTTCAATACGATGAAGCCCTTGAGATAATAGATGAAGAGATAAAGGGATTGAAAAAAGGTGGTTTGCACTGTTTAATGATAGGTATTTTAGTCAATCTTTCTAAGAATGAAGAGATTAAAGAAGTATTCAATCAATTGAAGGAAGAATTCGCCACACTTCCTAAGTATTTAAGAGGAATAGTCGTTGAGAAGTTAAAGAATGTTCGTGAGTTAAATTTTGAAGAAAAAGACTTGCAAACTATTAGAATTTGGAGTGAAAGTTATGAAAATACTCTTACCACCAAAAGCTTCATATTGCTATCAAAAGCAAGAGGAAAAAAGAACGAAGAGCAATACAATGAAACAGTTTCTTTGAACGTTGAAGCATTTAAGATTTTAAAAACTATTCCACATCCTTCTGGTATGGTGCAAGCTTTAAACAATTCATCTTGGTGGTTGAAAGATATTAACAAAGAAAAGGCTTTAGCTTTTACCTTTCCATTGGGATTCTATCTTGGTTACTACTTCGATGATGATAAATTTGATGCTTTCAATTCCCTTGATACTACATTTCAAGTACAAAAGAATAATAACGACCCTCTGGTTTATGAGACCGCCTTTATCTTTTCGAGGTGTTTATCTCAACTCAACAAATCTGAAAGTGAACTGATAAAGAATACTTTTAAAGATATCATTAACCAATTAAAGTACTTTGTATTCAATTTGGATAACAACCAACACAGAAGTACACCAAAACTGAGAGATTTCATAAGGAAAGAGATAGGAAAAGAAAAGATACCCATTGATTCAATAAACGTTTCTGAAAGAACGTTGAAAGAGTTTTTATCTGCAAAGACAAAGTACATTCAACCAAATACCTTGAGAAACATAATAGATGCTCTTGAGTTTGAAATCAACACATCCACACCTTTGTGTATAATCAAAGAATTGAAAAAGAAAGACATAGATAAAAAGTTTAAGGTAAACTTTGAAAATTTTAAAAATCTTCCAAAAGAAAGACAAATATCAGAACTCTTTACCTCTTACCTCGTTCATTACTACAAAGAAGAGATTGATCTAAAAAAGATAATTAAAGAGATAGAAGATGACAGTTTAATTGAAGAAAGATGCGATTACTACACGAAAGAGTTAGTAAAC
>NZ_JALY01000315.1:0-1982 GCF_002924615.1 Petrotoga halophila DSM 16923
TGAGTTTGACAGTTACAAAAAAGTAAGAATTCTAAAACAGGCATGAATAATTGAAAAAAAGCGTTTTTTGCTTTCTCTGTTTTCCAAAAGTGTCACTACATGCCTTCCTTTTCCTTTGTTTATAGGTGTTTTAGACTTATACTTTTGCTTTGCTCCTTTCTAATCCTTTAATTTCGTTATTTTCGTTCTGTAGTTTTAGTTTCTCTATGAATTCCTCATATGGGGTTACCACTTTTGGAATTGGTATATTAAGTACCTTCAATATCTTCTGAGCCAAAAGATTCATGTTAGTCCTAATGGCAAAATGTTGTTCGTTGGGTTTAATATCTATGTATTCCATGTTTTTAATCGCTTCTCTTATCTTTTCGTGTGAGTATTCTATATTGTTCCTTTCTAATTCTAATTCTAGCGTTCTTTGCATTATGTAAGATACAAAACTCATCACTATGTGTCCCTTTATCCTTTTCTGTGTCCAGTGAAATATCGGTCTTGTCTCAAGATAATTCTTTAGTGTTCTGAAGCTTTCTTCCACTTTCCACAAGGTATGGTATTGTTCTAATATCTGTTTTGGATTCAACTGTGTGTTGGTTATTATTCCATAGTATCCGTCATATTTTTCGTCTTTTTCTATCTTTTGTATATCAAGTGTATAATCTACTTCGTTCTTTGTCTTTAAGTACTTTTTTGCACCTCTTTTGCTTTTTGTTTCTATGTTCCCATCTTTCAACATTTTTTCCGCTTTTTCAATCAATCTAATCCTGTCTTTTCTATCTTTTTCTGCCCTTTCCTTTGAATGTATTATGAGTAATCTTTTACCTTCGTATTCTATTTCTCTGTATTCAATCCCTTTTGCTATTTCAGTGAATCCTCCATCGAATATATCCACCTTTTTTAACTGTTTTATCGATTTACCCACTATGAATTCGTAATCAGAATTCTCTACTATTTCCATATTGGTTCTACTCATCATCCCTCTATCACTAACCACTATTACCTTTCCCAACTGATATCTCTTTTTCATCGCCTCTATCGTATCTTTGAACGTATGCCCTTCGAACGTGTTACCTGGGTATATATCAAAACTAACCGGCATCCTATCCCTATCTATCGACATCCCTAGAACTACCTGTGATTCGTTGAACTTCTTATCTTTCGAATACCCCATCTGTAGTAACTCGTTCGTTTGTTGTGTCTCAAAGGCCAACTTCTTTTATGGTTCTATTATTCTGTTCATAACCATTATTTTCAACAAATCTTCCACATCGAACCTCGTCTTTTTATCCATCTTTTCAAAGAACTTATCCATCTCATACCTTTCAAACAATCTATCAACTATTACTTTTACCCCATAATTCTTCTTATCGGGTGCTTCCTCAACACTATTCAAATTCACATAACCTTTTATATCATATATCTGTACGAGTTTATCGACAATATTTTCCACTTCTTTTCTACTGATAGTATCGATTCTACCCAAATTAGCGATTATCTTTTGTTTGTTCTTACCGTTTTCACGGTAACTTTCTACTATTCTTAAGTATTCTTTCCCTTGATTGTTTTTTACGGTTCTAACATACATCCAAATCATCTCCCAACTTCATAATGTCTTTAATATTATACCACATAACTATTATGAAGTCAAGAGAATAATATAATTAAAAGAGAAAAAAGTGTCACTACATCAAAACAATTTTTTCAAAAAATTATGTATTTTATCCCCTCAAACCCGCTTTCTTCCATTCGGTTTACTGAAAAATCGTCTCTCAACTGTCAAACTCAGGAAAAAGTAAAAATAGAATTAACTTTATCAGCTTTTTAATAAAGAAAGATTAAATAAAGGTTATTTCATAAGTTTTGAATAAATTGAGTTTAATGTTATAATTAAACAGAGGTTTTTTTCAACAATTTTATTTGGTTGAACAAGAGAGGTGAAATATTTGAAAGACCAAGTAAAGATGATCTACTTTGATTTAGATCATACC
>NZ_JALY01000316.1:0-3413 GCF_002924615.1 Petrotoga halophila DSM 16923
CTATTTCTGAAGTGGGTAAGGATAAAAAGAAGTCCTCTGTTACTTCATTATCTTTTTCAATACCTTGTTTCCATTCCTCATAGGTAGGATAAAAAGCTTAGAACAAAAAGGGGAGGAGGATAAAAACGATAGGTTTCCATTCCTCATAGGTAGGATAAAAAGAGAAACTACATTCATAAAATCTGGAAAATCTTTGTCTAGTTTCCATTCCTCATAGGTAGGATAAAAAGTTATTAGAGCACGATAGAAACGAAGGGCAAGTGTATAGTTTCCATTCCTCATAGGTAGGATAAAAAGCAGGATGGCTTTTAGACATCAAACTGAAGCTTTTGGGTTTCCATTCCTCATAGGTAGGATAAAAAGCTAGGAACCCCATATCAATCTGTAGGTTCCCGTGGTGGTTTCCATTCCTCATAGGTAGGATAAAAAGGCGTCTACTCCGACTAGTTTGTGCCCTGGAGGGACAAGTTTCCATTCCTCATAGGTAGGATAAAAAGATATCCAATCGCTTGTCTTTTTTTAGCTTCTTTCTCGTTTCCATTCCTCATAGGTAGGATAAAAAGGCTTCATTGATTATCGGATCATCGGGGATTTTCTTAGTTTCCATTCCTCATAGGTAGGATAAAAAGTTGCTTCGAGTTCTTCTTGTGTAAGTTCAGCATCAGAAGTTTCCATTCCTCATAGGTAGGATAAAAAGTCGCTTTGTCTTTCAGCAATGAATACATCTATTTTAGTTTCCATTCCTCATAGGTAGGATAAAAAGAGACTCCAGAAGAAAAACAAAAGATTGAGAAATGGAAGTTTCCATTCCTCATAGGTAGGATAAAAAGAGGTAATGAATATTGATCTAATCACGTATGAAAAGAAGTTTCCATTCCTCATAGGTAGGATAAAAAGGAAGATATTGAGTTCATGGCTATTACAAGCGCAAAAAGTTTCCATTCCTCATAGGTAGGATAAAAAGAAAATGGAGAAAACTTGATTGAAATCACAACTGGATAGTTTCCATTCCTCATAGGTAGGATAAAAAGATAGTTCCATCGCTTTTTGCTTTATGCTCTGATTCCAGTTTCCATTCCTCATAGGTAGGATAAAAAGTTTTAAATATGTTTCGTACTCACTTGCACTATTCATGTTTCCATTCCTCATAGGTAGGATAAAAAGGAATGGAAAATGGCAATAATAGCTATTTCAAATGAAAGGTTTCCATTCCTCATAGGTAGGATAAAAAGGATAATCGCTTGCGTTCAATTCCATTTGTGCAACCAAGTTTCCATTCCTCATAGGTAGGATAAAAAGATGTGATGTTGAAGATGAGCTATTTAATTTTTCTGAGTTTCCATTCCTCATAGGTAGGATAAAAAGTAGAGACAATTTTGCAAAAGGCATAAGAAAGCTATTGTTTCCATTCCTCATAGGTAGGATAAAAAGTAAAAAGTAAGAGATTGGAGGTTTAGATGATGGATAGTTTCCATTCCTCATAGGTAGGATAAAAAGTGCCGATTTCGGTTGAACCGATTTCGGTTTTTTCGAGTTTCCATTCCTCATAGGTAGGATAAAAAGTAAAGAGTTAAAAGAAATAGCAGATGAGAAAGGCAGTTTCCATTCCTCATAGGTAGGATAAAAAGGTGGAGAGTATATAAAAATAGAAGATACTGGAGAAAGTTTCCATTCCTCATAGGTAGGATAAAAAGCTTCTATTATTTCTTTTATTTGTTGGTGATTTATTTGTTTCCATTCCTCATAGGTAGGATAAAAAGACTCTTGAATAGCTTTTTCTCTATTCTTCTTTTTTGGTTTCCATTCCTCATAGGTAGGATAAAAAGTATGAGATTTACTTTAATTTGATTTGTGTCAAGTGTAGTTTCCATTCCTCATAGGTAGGATAAAAAGTAGTAAATTTTACAGACGGAAATACATGGGTTGACAGTTTCCATTCCTCATAGGTAGGATAAAAAGGAATTCAAACCTGAACAATTGGCAAGCTTGTACAGGTTTCCATTCCTCATAGGTAGGATAAAAAGGTAATAAATTGGCGGGATTTCTACTTTGTAGTCTAGTTTCCATTCCTCATAGGTAGGATAAAAAGGAAGAAGTTTTAAAAGCTATAGAAAAAATGGAAGAAGCGTTTCCATTCCTCATAGGTAGGATAAAAAGCTTTAAAAAATTCAATACAGAGCGTTTTACAAAGAGGTGTTTCCATTCCTCATAGGTAGGATAAAAAGGCGTTTCAAATGATTATTTCAGAATACATTGGTCACGTTTCCATTCCTCATAGGTAGGATAAAAAGCCAAATATATTCTCCATACTGCTCTACTTCTTTCGGTTGTTTCCATTCCTCATAGGTAGGATAAAAAGGAGAGGTACAAGCATGCAGAATGATAACGAAATACTGTTTCCATTCCTCATAGGTAGGATAAAAAGTGAATTAATAGCTTTGTTAGAAGGTGCGGATAATGAGTTTCCATTCCTCATAGGTAGGATAAAAAGCGAAGCAACAAAGAACATAAAGGCTGAGAACGAAAAAAGTTTCCATTCCTCATAGGTAGGATAAAAAGGGAAAAAATGGGAAGAACAGAAAAAGTTAAAGAGCGTTTCCATTCCTCATAGGTAGGATAAAAAGTTGACGACCGTGTTATAAAAGTCTTGAAACAAGAAGAGTTTCCATTCCTCATAGGTAGGATAAAAAGCTAAAACCATTAAGTATGCTAAAAAGAAAAAAATAGTTTCCATTCCTCATAGGTAGGATAAAAAGTTTTATGCTCTTGCAGTTTAGCCATTGCTCGAACTACGTTTCCATTCCTCATAGGTAGGATAAAAAGTCGTTAAAGCTGATAGAACATTATCACTACTATAATGTTTCCATTCCTCATAGGTAGGATAAAAAGTCGTTTTGCTGAATGTTTTGTTGCGTTTTAAATGTGTTTCCATTCCTCATAGGTAGGATAAAAAGTCTTTAGCCCATTCTGGAACTTTATTTGGATTTGAGAGTTTCCATTCCTCATAGGTAGGATAAAAAGCAAATCAAAAGCTCTTCTAATAGCATGAGACTCAGGTTTCCATTCCTCATAGGTAGGATAAAAAGGTGGAGCTACTCGCCCGATACTGCTTGCTATCTCGTGTTTCCATTCCTCATAGGTAGGATAAAAAGTCATTTGCTCGTTTAACAAAGGTCCGTATTTGTATTGTTTCCATTCCTCATAGGTAGGATAAAAAGGCATAAGATAACTATAAATACTATATCATAAAAAATTACGATTGTCAAGCAAAACTTTGAGAAATTGTTAAAATTCAATTCAAATATGCATGATATAAGGTTTGTGATTTTTAACACTTGTCTGTCGATCCCCTGGGATTTTTACCTTATTGGAGGTCGACAGACATTTTTTATACTTTCGGCTGTATAATAAAA
>NZ_JALY01000194.1:0-1453 GCF_002924615.1 Petrotoga halophila DSM 16923
GGTGAAGTTATTTTCAACGTATATGACAACTTGGTAGCATACGATGGTGAAAGTATGAGTAAGTTTGTTCCTATGCTCTCAACGGTTGTCCCTACAGTTGAAAATGGTTATTTGAGAGACGGTGGAACAACATATGTCTTTCCAATAAGAGAAGGTGTAAAATTCCACAACGGTAACGATTTAACCCCTGAAGATGTCGAATACACCTTCGAAAGAGCACTATTATACAACCCACCTGGAGGACCAGTATGGATGTACTTAGATCCTATGTTTGGTGTTTTCAGTATTAGAACGTTGGTAGAAGATTACGTAGGTGCTTCATGGGATACTATATTTGATAGTGAGATGAATCCTACATCTCCTGAATACGAAGAGGCTCTAGTTAATTTCTATAATGACGTGATAGATCCTGCGGTAGAAGTTCAAGGTAATGAAGTTCTTGTCCATTTGGCAAGACCTTTCGCCCCATTTTTGAATGTAATTGCTTCTGGAAGTAGTTGGGGTTCGATATTAGATAAAGAATACTCTGTGGAATTAGGCATTTGGGATGGAAATGCCGAAGGTTGGTGGAAGTATCACGGATGGACAAAAGAGCAGTCTCCATACTTTGACCATGCGATGGGAACAGGTCCGTATAAATTGGTCGAATGGGATCACGCTCAACAAAGGGTAACGCTCGAACGATTCGACGATTACTGGAAGGGTCCCGCCCCAATAAGAAGAGTAATCATTCAAGGTATAGACGAATGGTCGACGAGAAGAGCTATGCTTGAAACAGGTGATGCTGACATAGCTTATGTTCCTGCTCAATATTTAGATGTTGTACTTTCTATGGATGGTTTGACCGTTATCCCTGGCACACCTGAGGTTTCAATCACCTCTTTAGGGTTCAATTGGCAAGTTGATCCAGAGTCGCCATACATTGGTTCAGGTCAATTGGATGGAAACGGTATTCCACCAGATTTCTTTGCAGATCATAATGTTAGATTAGGTTTTGCTTATGCCTTTGATTATGATGGTATGATAAATGAAGTTTTGAACGGTTTGGGTGAAAAAGTTCCTACCGCTTTACCAACTGGATTCTTAGGGTTCGACGAAGATCTCCCAACATACGAATTGGATCTGCAAAAGGCTGAAAATTACTTCAAACGGGCTTATCAAGGTAGATTATGGCAAACAGGTTTCAATATGACTATTCTTTACAATACAGGAAACGATTCAAGGAGAGTATCTGCAGAAATATTGAGGGATAATTTAGCAAAGATAAATCCTAGATTCCAAGTTGAAGTTAGAGGGGTTCAATGGCCAACTTACTTAGATGAAAGAGAAAATATGATGCTTCCAGTTTACATCATAGGTTGGGTTGCGGATTTTCCAGATCCACATAACTTTATTTTCACCTATTATCACAGCGAAGGTGATTACGGAGGATTCTACGGCGATAACTTTGCGG
>NZ_JALY01000193.1:0-305 GCF_002924615.1 Petrotoga halophila DSM 16923
TAAAAGAGAAGAATCAAAAAAAACTTCAAGAACATGTTTTTAGTAAAATTAAAAGAAAAGAAGATTTTCAGTCAACAAACGAATTACTCAAAACACTTGAAAGTTATGAGTTAAGAAACTTTTTATATTCAAAACTTTTAGAAAGTTATTTTTCTATTTTCAATATTATTTACGAAAAAGAGACCCTAAAATATGGAGACGAGAATTATAAAATTTCTATAGATAACGACACTTTTGAATCTCTTGTAGAACTACTTGATGAATCAGATATAAACGGAGAAATTCTATTTTACCTGCTCTCTGAC
>NZ_JALY01000193.1:311-2792 GCF_002924615.1 Petrotoga halophila DSM 16923
AAAAACTTAAAACCACTAACAACAAGGTTTCTTGAATTATTGATCGAAAAAGGGAAATTGAAGTCTGAAGAGATCATGGAAACCTTAGAATTGAAAAACAAAAAATCAGTTTCCGCCTTGGTAAGCGCTATAATCAGAAACGCTCCGAACGATAAAGAAAAATTAATTTTTAAAGACAATGATTATATATGTATTCATGAAAAGTACAGAAACAAAATTTATGAAATTATGAATAATAAAAGATAAAAGCAGGATGATGTTCATCCTGCTTTTACATGTAATATATATGAAAAAAGTTGAATAGGAATGAATGATGGTGGGTGCGGTAGGGATTGAACCTACGGCCTCTTCCGCGTCAAGGAAGCGCTCTCCCACTGAGCTACGCACCCTTTATAATCGTATAAAGTATATCATATTTTTTTAACTATGTCAATAAAAAAGGGCCAATTGTGGGTGAGCTGCGAGGCAAAGCCATACTCTTTTATCCTTATGGGGGTGGGGAGCGGGGCGAAGGGGCGTTAAAGTAGTTTTTAGAATTGTTATAGAAAGTAATAAAAGAAGGAAGAATGGAAGCAAGGTAAATTTTATAAACTATGAAAAAAATTTCATATTTTAATTATTTTGGTAATATTTGCTTTTAATTGGTCTTAATCGTTTATAATTCCTTCAGATAAGCCGTAAACGAACTTGATAAAAATCTAATTTTGTGGAATACTATTAATATGATGATTTGCGTCAAACTTGCAAACAAAAAGCACTTTTTTCAAATTAAAATTTATTACTTGTGTATTAAGATAAAATGTGATAAAATATATAAGGAGATTATTTGGGAAAGTATTGTTAGTGTGTAACAATTCTAATAAATCTGTAAAGGAGGTAGAGGTATGAAAAAGGTTTTTATTGTTCTTATGGTTACTTTGATGGGTGTTTTTGCCTTTACTCAGGTGAAAAACCCTGATATGATTTTCGATGCCACACTAAGTGAACCAGATACTTTAGACCCTCACCATGCTTACGACACTTCTAGTGGTGAAGTTATTTTCAACGTCTATGACAACTTGATAGCATACGATGGGGAAAGTCTGAGTAAGTTTGTTCCTATGCTCTCAACGGTTGTCCCGACAGTTGAAAATGGTTATTTGAGAGATGGTGGAACAACATATGTCTTCCCTATAAGAGAAGGTGTGAAATTCCAGAACGGTAACGATTTAACACCTGAAGATGTCGAATACACCTTTGAAAGAGCACTATTGTACAACCCTCCTGGAGGACCAGTATGGATGTACTTAGATCCTATGTTTGGTGTTTTCAGTATTAGAACGTTAGTAGAAGATTATGTAGGTGCTTCATGGGATACTATATTTGATGATGATATGAATCCAACATCTCCAGAATACGAAGAAGCATTAGTTAATTTCTATTATGATGTGATAGATCCTGCAGTAGAAGTTCAAGGTAACGAAGTACACGTCCATTTAGCAAGACCTTTCGCCCCGTTTTTGAATGTACTCGCTTCAGGAAGTGGTTGGGGTGCGATTTTGGACAAAGAATATTCTGTAGAAATAGGTATATGGGATGGAAATGCAGAAGGTTGGTGGAAGTATCACGGATGGACAAAAGAACAGTCTCCATACTTTGACCATGCGATGGGAACAGGCCCATATAAATTGGTAGAATGGGATCACGCTCAACAAAGGGTAACGCTCGAACGATTCGACGATTACTGGAGAGGCCCTGCCCCAATAAGAAGAGTAATCATTCAAGGTGTAGACGAGTGGTCAACAAGAAGGGCCATGCTTGAAACAGGCGATGCAGACATAGCTTATGTTCCTGCTCAATATTTAGATGTTGTCCTTTCTATGGATGGTTTGACCATTATCCCTGGCACACCTGAGGTTTCAATCACCTCTTTAGGCTTCAATTGGCAAGTTGATCCCGAGTCCCCATACATTGGTTCGGGTCAATTGGATGGAAACGGTATTCCACCTGATTTCTTTGCAGATCATAATGTTAGATTAGGTTTCGCGTATGCCTTTGATTATGATGGTATGATAAATGAAGTTTTGAACGGTTTGGGTGAAAAAGTTCCTACTGCTTTACCAACTGGATTCTTAGGGTATAGTGAAGATCTCCCAACATACGAATTGGATCTGCAAAAGGCTGAAAATTACTTTAAACGTGCTTATAAAGGTAGATTATGGCAAACAGGTTTCAAAATGACTATTCTTTACAATACAGGGAACGATTCAAGGAGAGTATCTGCTGAAATATTGAGAGATAATTTAGCAAAGATAAATCCTAGATTCCAAGTTGAAGTTAGAGGAGTTCAATGGCCAACTTACTTAGATGAAAGAGAAAACATGATGCTCCCAGTTTACATCATTGGTTGGCTCGCTGATTTTCCAGATCCACATAACTTTATTTTCACTTATTACCACAGTGAAGGCGATTACGGAGGATACTACGGCGATAACTTTGCGG
>NZ_JALY01000190.1:0-1105 GCF_002924615.1 Petrotoga halophila DSM 16923
CAGGGATTCTGAGGAGTTGTCCAAAAGTTTCTGGCTTGATTTTTTTTAATTTTTCCTTTGCTTCGTAGGCGAGATTGTTAATTTCGTCATAATCTATATCTTTAGGTATCTTTTCTTTTTCAAGCTCTTTCATTTTCATAATCTCTTCTTGCATTCTTTTAAAATATCCGTTGTATTTAAAGTGAATGTCGATTTGTTCTATCACTTCTTTTTCCTCAACTGCTTCTTCATCTAAATGTTTCAAATCGGTGTAAGATATTTCGCTTCTCTTGAGTAATTCACCCATGTGAACAGGATGGGTGATTTTTGAAGAACCTTTTGAGGCCAGAATATTGTTAACTTGATTAGGTGATACTTTAATCTGTTCCAGTTTCTTTATTTGTTGATTTATTTGGTTTTCTAGTCTATGAAGTTGTTGGTACTGTTCTTTACTCAATAAACCGTATTTGTATCCATACTTATACAACCTTAAATGAGCATTATCATGCCTGAGTAACAACCTGTATTCAGCTCGGGAAGTCAGTAGGAACCCCAAGGTAAGCCTCGGACCTGTCAAGAATAAAAGGTTCTTCTCCCTTGATTTTTAGAGCAGCATTAATTCCTGCCATGAGTCCCTGACCTGCGGCTTCCTCGTAACCACTTGTACCATTAATCTGGCCAGCTAAGAATAATCCTTCTATTTTTTTTGTTTCAAGGTTGTGTTTCAATTGATTTGGATTAACAAAATCGTACTCAACGGCATAAGCGGGTCTTTCAATTATAGCATTTTCTAAACCAGGTATAGTTTTCAAAATCTCAATCTGCGCTTCAAAAGGTAAACTGGTACTCAATCCATTCAAGTAGATCTCTTTAGAGTGTTTAGATTCTGGTTCGAGGAAAAATTGATGGGAATCCTTATTGAATTTCATAACTTTATCTTCAATTGAAGGGCAATATCTAGGACCAACAGACTGGATTAATTTTACATCTCCATACAAAGGCGAGAATGCGATATATCTTCTAATAACTTCATGGGTCTTGCTGTTGGTTCTTCCCAAATAACAAGGATGATCCTTCGACAATACTTTTGGCTGACTCCAATAAGAAAAAGACAGAGGTTCATCTG
>NZ_JALY01000184.1:0-2510 GCF_002924615.1 Petrotoga halophila DSM 16923
AAACCAATTTGGTAATCATTGGGATCATGGGCAGGTGTAACCTTGACGACACCTGTACCAAAGTTTGGGTCTACGTAAGGATCCGCTATAATTTTCAATTTCCTTCCGACAATTGGCAAAATAGCGATTTTTCCAACTAAATTTTTATACCTTTCATCTGAAGGATTAACAGCGAGAGCTGTATCTCCTAACATAGTTTCAGGTCTAGTGGTTGCTACAGTTACATAATTTTGAGTATTTTCAAGAGGATATTTTATATACCAAAGTTTGCCTTTTTCTTCGCTGTGCTCAACCTCATCGTCTGCCAGGACGGTTCCACAGGAAGGGCACCAATTTACTATATATTTTCCTTTGTATATTAAACCTTCATTGTACAAGGAAACGAAGACCTTTCTTACCGCTTGGTTGAGCCCTTCATCTAAAGTGAATCTTTCTCTGCTCCAATCGACAGAGGCTGCCAATGCTTTTATCTGTTCACGTATGTGATTACGATATTTGTTTGCCCAATCCCAAGTAATTTTTAAAAATTCTTCTCTAGTATAATCTTCTCTTCTTTTACCTTCTTCTTTTAAAAGATATTTTTCAACAACATGTTGTGTTGCTATGCCTGCATGATCTTCTCCGGGTATCCAAACTGTTTCTTTCCCTTTCATTCTATTATATCTTACGGAGATATCCTGAAGAACGATATTTAAAGCATGACCAATATGTATTTTGCCAGTTATATTTGGAGGCGGAATTACTATACTGAACTTATCGTTTCCTTGTCTTGGCTCAAAGGAATGGGATTCTTCCCAAATCTTATACCATCTATTTTCAAGTTCGTGTGGCATATATCTTTTTCCAATATCCATTAATGCGACCTCCTAAATTTTTGATGAATGGTGTCAATCTAATTTTACACTCTCTGCTTTATTAAATCAAAGATTGAATTTATTCCTTATCTTCTTTATTGTCATTTGTAACTACTTGATTTTTCTCTTCGTTTTCTACATCAACGGAAGGGGGAAGTTCACTTTTTTTGATTTTCCTTCTGTTCCTTCTGAATAAATCAAAAGGAAAATTGATTTCTCTTCTTTTAAACAAAGCTGCTTCGGGTGAGAATATTCCTTTATATCTAATGGGCTTTTCCATTGCCTCAACTTCAGTTAATAGAATAACAGATATGATCCTTAATATGAATCCAATGATAAAAATCAATTGAATCCCATGATAGGGGTCCCCCATAAAATGAATCTCTATATTTTTTAGATGATTTGCTAAGAGACCCCCACTCAACGACCCAAAAATAGCCGCAATCCCGGCGATGAAGGAGTTGGCCGCGATATAATTTTCGGATGGCTCTTTGGATATTTCTAAAAGTAGATTGAAAATAGCTAAATTTATTGCCGACCAAGCAAAGGCGGAAAATATAGCATTTAATAATTCGATACTCCTATAATTCGTTGCATTCATTAAAAAGTACATCAAAGGGCTGAAAGTTGACAATAAAATCCCCAAACTTAGAACGTTTTTGCTGCCAAACCTGTCTGCCACTACTCCAAAAAATAGATATAAAAAAATAGAGATAACGCTTGTTATTATTCCCATATTTCCAAGAAATTGATAATTTATATTCAAAATCGCTACTTCATAATAGGAAAAGTAAGGCCTTGCAAATTCTATGGCAAAACTCCAAACAAACATAAAAAGTAGGAAGTTTTTAAAGTTTCTATCTTTAAAAGGTACAAAAATGTTTAGATTAAAGGTGGAAATTTTTTCACTTTCTTCGGGAAACTCATGTTTCATCAACAAAAAAGCTGACAGAACTGAAAAAAATGCCATAAAGCCTGTAACCAGTAATAACCCTGTTTTAAAATTTGGAAATTCTAAAAATATAGAATAAAGATACAGCATTATTATACCAGTTATGGAAGAGAATATATTACGAATTCCGAAATATTTACCTCTTTGTTCAAAGGGAACAACCCCTTTAATCAAAACCGTCCAAGTGTTGCCTACAAATGTTCCGAAAAAAGAAAATAAAAGGATAATAATTAATATAATATACTCGGATCTCACATCAAAGAATATAAAAATTGGCAATAAAACAAATAAAGTTCTCGATATAAACGCGTTTATTACCAAGCTTTTCTTTCTTGAACCAATAATCTGGTTTATTCGTGAAGAAAAAATCTGAAACATCTGTGCTATAATAGGAAAAGAGGTCATAACTGATATAAAAAGAGGAGATGCGTTGAAATATATAGCAAGAGTTGTGAAAATAAAACCTTGTGTACCGATAAAAAACGCGTTGTATGAGCCTGCCTCGAAGATAGAGAGAACCCTTGTTTTTTCATATTTTGCCATATTTATTTTTCTCCTTGCTATTATATTTATTATTTTGTTTTTGAAGTGTAGTCGTTTGAAAATATATTATAATTCACCAATGAAAAATAAAGTTTACTTTCTAATTTAATAATTGTTATTTTTGTTCTTGAATAAAATTCTCCTTGAATCGTTTTTAAATT
>NZ_JALY01000263.1:0-6159 GCF_002924615.1 Petrotoga halophila DSM 16923
ATCAGCCGTTTTGCAAGAAATACGCTGGACTGCCTAAAGTACATAAGGCAGCTTAAAGAAAAAAATATTCCAGTTTACTTTGAAAAGGAAAATATAAACACATTGGATTCCAAAGGGGAAATCCTGCTGACCATTATGGCTTCTTTGGCGCAGCAAGAAAGCCAATCGTTAAGCCAGAATGTAAAACTGGGTATTCAGTACCGATATCAGCAAGGAAAAATCCATATTAATCACAACCGGTTTCTTGGCTATACAAAGGATAAGGATGGCAATTTAGTTATCGTACCTGAAGAAGCAGAGATCGTTAAACGCATTTACAGAGAATACCTTGAAGGTTCCAGTATGCTACAGATAGCAAGAGGTCTGGAAGCTGACGGAATTCTGACAGGTGCAGGCAATCACAGATGGCATACCAGCACCATCAATAAGATTTTGAGGAATGAAAAATATATCGGTGATGCGCTGTTGCAGAAAACCTATACAGTAGATTTTTTATCGAAGAAAAGGGTGGCCAATAACGGCATAGTTCCTCAATACTATGTAGAAAACAGCCATGAGCCCATAATCCCGCGTGAAATTTATATGCAGGTTCAGGAAGAGCTTGTCCGCAGAAGATGTGTGCATATAAGTAAGAACGGAAAGAAGAGAAACTACAGCAATAATCATCCCTTATCCCAAATGGTGTTCTGCGGCAAGTGTCATGAAGTATTCCGCAGGGTTCATTGGAATAACCGAGGGAAAAAATCCATCGTTTGGAGATGCGTCAGCAGATTGGAAAACACCGGTTTGTTTTGTACCGCTTCCACTATACTTGAAGATACTCTCAAAGAGAAGATTGTAGAAGCTATCAATATAGCCGTCAGCGGGAAAAACTCTTTCCTGGCCATACTGAAAAAGAATATTGAAACCGTATTAAACGAGGATTTGGACGAGAGTACGGCAGATATTGATAAAAGGCTGGAAGAGCTTCAAGCCGAGTTAATTCAAAAGGCAAATTCAAAGGAAGTATACAATAATATTGTAAATGAAATTTATAGGTTGCGAGATTTAAGACAAGAAACACTTTCAAGAAACGCTCTCCGCCAAGATAAGAGAGATCGGATTGCTGAGATGACGGACTTTCTTGATATGCAAACTGGTGATATTACGGAGTTTGATGATAAACTGGTCAGAAAACTAGTTGAAAAAGCCATTGTATATGATGACAGGATAATGATTGAGTTTAAGTCTGGGTTAGAAATAGAAGTGAATCTATAGGATTATAATATTACCGCCAGTTGAGGAGGAGCACTAATATTATTGCGAATAGCAACAGGAAACAAACTAATATTCCTTTTGGAATTGTATAGTAATATGGACTGGAATTTGTTTAACTTTCTGCAAAAAAAATCGTTAAGATCAACTCAAGCCTGTACCTTTTATATAAGGCACAGGCTTGCCATTACCAGAAAAAGTATCAAATTATCGATAAAATATACTCGGCCCCAACTATCGCCACATTTGATAGGCTGTGCATCATCATCGGATATATAACACTTTTGCTCCTTTGATATACGATACCATACATTGTTCCTAACACTAACGAAAATAGTAACTGGAAATAATTCATACTTACCGAAAACGGGTTCACCGTCCATTTTATATGCGCAAGGGCAAAAAATATCGCAGAAATCAAATTTGCCCATGAAATATGCAGCTTTGATATCTTAATGCCCTTTTCACTTGGAATAAGACATGTAATTATTGAAATTGGCAAGGCCCGAAACAAAATTTCTTCTGAAGGACCTGAAAGAAACAATTGAAAGCTTAAATAACCTAATACATTTGTACAGGTCAATGGATAGTCATATTGCGATATTTGCCCGCTAAGATATCTGATAGCAGATATGATCGCTATATATGCCAACATTGCCAAAGTAAAAATCTTGACATATTTTAGTCCTGTCCTTTTATCACCAACTTTTAACCCAAAATCGATATTATATGTTTTTGACATTATAATAATAAGCACTAATGCTAAAAGTGCCTGAACTATGTGGTGTATAGAGATCCAGGCAAATACACCATTCTTATCAATTGTGCTGTAGTCAAACATGTTAGCAACAAGTGAACCAAGTTTGCTGCAAGCTTGCTGAAATAGGAATACCAATAATATTGTGATAACTATCCTTGCTCTTTTTGATTTATTGACTGCCATGCATCTTCTCCGTTCGTACTATTATCATAGGTTTTGAAGCTAATAAAACTAATCGTTGCTTTTTACACTAAGCTTTTTCTTTAATAACCAACCGATAAACATTCCTACCACGATACCTACCGCGTGGGCAGGACCCCCAATAGAAACTTGCGGATTTCTTATCGTTAGGATCGCATTAACTGCAAATAATGCTATCAGCCAATATTTAGACTTGGAATTTAAGATCAATGCATCCGGCTTAAGCGTAGCATAAGCTGCAACAATACCAAAAGCAGCAGCTGATGCACCTGATATCAATCCACCATTATAGTCGATCAACGGGGCATATATAAAAATAGTTAAGCTGCCAATAAAGCCGCAAACAACATAAGCAAAATAAAGTACTTTTGCGCTTGTTTCTTTATTTAGTTCAGTACCAAAGATAAGAACCAAAAGCATATTCAATAAAATATGTATTGGAAGTACATGAGAAAAAAAGACTGTTATTAAAGTCCATGGTTTCTCAAAGGCTATTTGGGGATCAGCGTTCAGCAGAAAATTGTCACCAAGATTCGGAAATACATTTAGAGCGATAAAGACAATTATATTGATACATATAAGTACCAATACAGCTAAGTTTTTTGTAAAATACTTTTTCAGATTCATTGTTCCCCTCCAGGATAAACTCAATTAAAATCATTTTATGGTTAATGCTGATTCTAAATATGAAAAATGCAATCAGACATCGTTTTAAACATTGAGAGAAAAATTGATTAAACTAATTTTTGTTCTCAAAGGAATAAGATGTCTTATAACTATTTGGATTCATAATTGAGATACGAGAATACGATTATATCAGCCTTTATCAGCGATGTCAATGAGGGAAGCTCCCCTGCGCGGTGAATATATGCTGCCGTATGACGAGGCGCATATCTATAAGCTCCGGACGTATGACATCCACTCACTCGATGCATAACACAACTTTTTTTGAAATCCTCATCATTTCATAAAATCGCTCTTCTTATAACAGGACATTAATGATTGATGTAGTAGTCTATTTCCCTGTTGGTTATCATCTTCCAGAGAATGAAATAGATGTTAAACGTGATATACTTCATTTGTTTCAAGTGTTGGCTGAGTTTACTGATAGCTCTGACCGAGTGCTTGCTATGAATAAGTTTGAGGCCCCACAATCAGTCGACTTTCCTATTAATGCTTATCTAGAGGTTATATATTATTTTATGGAGAAGAACGGTTACTATATGGAAACTGAACCTGTATATAAAACAAGAGACCGTGGAAATATTGACTGGGCAAAAACTATACAAAGGCAAAAGGCATTGATACAGTCTAACTTTTCACCAGTGTATACACAATATACTGTTCGAGAATCAACTCCGAATGAGAATAAGTTAATAACCCATATACACAGACATTGTGTATATGAAAGTTTTTCAAAACTAGGATGGCTATTTACTCCATATATGCCTGAACCACCACAAATACCCCTGTCAATAACCTGTGAAAATGTCACCTAAAAAATCATGATTTTATTCTATGAAAATGTCACTTTCGAGATATAATTTTGCTTTTTAAGTAACGAGTTAGAAATAACGACAAGAGAAAAATCATGAAAGTGAGATAAGATGGAAAAGTGAGTTTTTTCGCTAAGTTATAGCTAAGGCCGGGTGCGTGATAAAATTAGGGTAAAGCCTATGGAGCCACCCACCGGCATAAACAAAAGCGTGTTTGTAAAGTCGGCAGTCAAGTAGCTTTCGCGGCATAAGTAGCAAGGCTTTGCGGGTCAGGCCAACTTATTCCACGATCTACTTGACAGCCATTGCAGGTAAACTACTTTAAAAAAGAGCATGGGAAAAAAAGCCCTTGATAAAACTTATCAAAAGCGGTATGATGAAATTAAGAATATCTTCTCTCAGGCCCATGCTCGTGTGGAATTGAAGAGCTGATTGAGCATTTCAATAATTTCACGGTCGGTTTCTTCGTACGCGAAATTGGGCCTCTTTTGTGGCATTTGTCGCCATGGATGATCAGCAGCAGGCTTTACAGGAGTACGCTTTTGTGGTTGCTTTTTAGAAGACTTTAAAGCCTTCTTTTTCGGGCGCTCTTCAAGAACTAAAGTATCATATACCACACCAGCGTATATGGCTTTAACACCTATTTTAGAACTGCTTTAATCTCATTAGTGAGATGTACGAAAAACAGTCTATCATACTTAAGCTGGGCAAGGTTGTTACAAAAAGTCTACGAGGTAGACCCATTTGTCTGTCCGAAATGTCAGGGGACAATGTCGGTTGTGGCGATTATCGAGGATCCTAAAGAGCTTACCAAGATTATTGACTGGGCAAGTCAGCAAAAACGAGAGCAACCAGAGACCGTCTGCGCTCGTTCACCTCCTGAGCTGGCACTGGTGTCGGTATAATACCCAAAAACGAAGTTTATGCAGAACAGGATAACACCTCGAAATCGATGCTTATACAGCGACCCGTGGGAGATATATTTTAAAGTTTTGTCAAATTGGTGAGAATCAGGTATTGACAGCAAAAATAGACTGAACAATAATGCTAATTGTTGGCGTTGCCGAAAATTTTTGATTGGTTCAGTTGTTCGGGCTGGAAAAATGGTTGTAGTTCGGAGAAAAATCCGAATTTCGACGGAAAACTGCTAAAAACCCCGAAATGACAGTTCCTATCAACAACTGCTAAAAACCCCGAAATGACAGTTCCTATCAACCTGGTAGACAGCGTTTTATTTGGATGCTGCTTTCTGATTATTCCTAAACGAACTCTCGAATGTGTTATACTATAGGAAAGAGGTGATAGCATGAGTCTTGATTACAACAATCCGTTTTTACAACAGAAAATCACTAAGCAAGCAGACGAACAATTCAAGAACATTTACAGTGACGATTTCTCTCGTAGGTTAGAAGGTAGTAAGATAATAACCGAAGTGTTAAAGAATACCGATAAAAATGACCAATGCAACCCATTCAAAGTAAACTGAAACCTGTTAAGCGTTAGCCAGTACTGTTTTATTTGCTATCTATCCTGAAAAATACTAAAAGAGTCACACGAAAAAAGTGTGGCTTTTTTATTTTGCCCTATTGACAACCGTTCTATCTTATGGTATTATTGATATTAACAAGACAATATTATCATAATGACAATAAGAGAGAGTGAAGTTGAATTAGTTTGAAAGCATCTGAAATTTTAAAGAATAACAAAGATATTAGTATATCAAGTGCAAATGTAGGACGTAAAAATTTTTGTACTTATTTGAAAACGTTATGTGATACAGCTACGGATATGTTTTTGAGCAATGATAGTACCCTTGATGCTTATGACAAAGCATTTTTAAAATTGGATGCGCAACTAAAGGAGTTGCTGGATTATCCATCAGATGCATTGCCCTTTAAAATATAAACGAATGAGTGATTGGAGGTGAATAGATATGGAATACAAAAAAGAGGAGGGGCAAAGCTTGGAGACAAGACATTACTAGATGCTTTAATTCCTGCTGCAGAGTCCTTGAGGGATAGCAACCAAGCCGGAGAAACGATGATTGTGGCGATGAAAAAAGCTGCCGATGCAGCAGTTTCCGGGGCAGAGAAAACAAAAGAAATTATTGCGATGAAAGGAAGAGCAACCTATCTAGGTGATCGAAGCATCGGATATCCGGATGCAGGCGCGGTTGCAATTGGCGTTATATTTACCGGGATGGTACAGTCTTTGGGTTGATGCAGTGCATACGGCAAATACAAAAAAATACCCACTTCAGAAATAGGTCAAAGCAACGATTAACTAAAGGTAAATTAAGTTAAGGCAAGAAGAAAAAGAACTAAAATATTGGATAATTATCCAAAATGCTCTTTGAAAATCGAAGTAATTCTTCAAAAAATTGGAAAGTAATTAGAATTGAAGAAGTTTTTAGGGAAAATAGAGATGAAAGAAGTACAGTTAATGAAT
>NZ_JALY01000113.1:0-4321 GCF_002924615.1 Petrotoga halophila DSM 16923
AAAGTGGCAATTTTTACCTCTAAAGTATTATAATCAATAACAGCTGTAATAAAGTAAAAAGAAGGGATTAAGTAAATGAATTGGGTTATACCTATTATTATCTTTTTTGACCAATTAACTAAAAAACTTTCAGAAACGTTTCTTCTAGAAAATACCATTAAAATTGGATTTTTTCAATTGACTTATGTTGAAAACACAGGCATTGCCTTTGGACTTTTTAAAGGCATGGCTTTGTTTCATGGAGTCTTCTCTACACTAATAGTAATTTTTCTTTTTATCTTAAAAGAAAAATACAAAGAAAAATATAAGTTTTTTACTACTTCTTTTGACTTGGGTATCACTTTTATCATAGGAGGAGCTTTAGGTAATATCTTTGATAGAATTAGGTTAGGATACGTTGTAGATATGATATATTGGCCATACTTTTCTATATTCAACGTGGCTGATATATTCGTAACGTTTGGTGGTGTGATTTTATTATACCATTTTTTCAAAAGGAGTAGCCATGGAAAAAAGAATGTACAAAGTTGAAAAGGAAGATGAGCAAAAAAGGCTCGACGTATACATCGTCGAAAAAATGCCTATTGAAATTTCTAGAAATCTCATCCAAAACGCAATAACTAAAGGACAAATTACCGTCAATGGGACTCAAAAGAAACCTCATTACAAAGTAAAACAAGGGGACGAAATTCAAATAGATTTTCATGAATTGGTAGAAGAAACCAAAGAAGAGGAAATCTTACCAGAAAATATACCATTGAATATACTGTATGAAGATGAGGAATTAATCGTCATCAACAAACCTGCGGGTTTGATAGTACATCCAACACCGAGTATCAAAACCGGTACTTTGGTTAACGCCCTAATGTACCATGTAAAGAATCTTGACAAAACTATGCAAGATCCAAACAGATTAGGAATTGTTCATAGATTGGACAAAGAAACCTCCGGTGTGTTGGTCGTAGCAAAAAATGCTTTTTCACATCACTTGCTTTCAAAAGAGTTCAAGGAAAGAAAAACAATGAAATACTATTTAGTCCTAATAGAAGGAACGCTAAAAGAAAAGGAAGGAGAAATAAACTTACCTTTGGGGAGGCATCCTATTTTAAGGCACAAAAGGGCTGTTGTGTACAACGGAAGAGAAGCGTTAACTGAATACAAAGTGTTAAAAGAATTTGGAGATCTTGCCACGTTGGTTTGGATAAGGCTAAAAACAGGAAGAACCCATCAAATCAGAGTGCATTTCAAATACATCGGTAATCCAGTAATCGGGGATTCTTTGTATGGAAAAAATAAAATAGCAAAGAATCTTCAAATACCTGTAGACAGACAAATGCTCCACGCATTGAAATTAGGTTTTTACCACCCAAAAAGTAACGAATGGATGGAATTTTTGGCCCCCTTACCCGATGATTTTAAAAATCTGTTGATCACTCTAACAAACCTAAAAGGGCGAAATTCTTGACGGAGGATCTGCTAGTGAAGATCTTAGGACCCGTGGTAACTTCAAAAAGTATTGGTAAATCCTATCTTCAGCTAAGGGACCTTTTCCCAATAGCTAAAAGGTATGGGTTCAATTGCATAATTCTATCAGAACCGCACCCAAGATCATGGGTGGGTTTTATCGTTCATGCCCAAAAGTACAGAATTAAGCCAATAATTCTCTATGAAACCGCAGATGGCAAGTACTTATTGCAAACAAACAATGATATTAGATCAGCTATAATGCACTACAACGGATTAGGAAACAACCTAAGATTGAAAAAAATCGAAATGGATCTTCCCTACGTGAAGTATCCAACTGGCGTTTTAAAAGATATATTTAAAGATGAAGAATCTCTTTGTATTAAAGACGGTTTAAAATATCAAAATGAACTATCTATTTTCTCAAATATAGCAACTTATTACAATATAAGAAATTATAGATTTGATGAATACAAAGTCACTGACTATAATTTAACAGACATTGTTTCACAAAAAGATCTAACCTTCGAAGAAAAAAGACGATTATCCTACGAGTTGGAAATAATAAAAAAGCTAGGGGTAAAAAATTATATTTTAACGGTAAAAAAAGTCGTTGACACCGCTAAAAAAAATGGTATCTCTGTTGGACCCGGAAGAGGCTCCGCTGTAGGTTCTTTCTTAGTTTATAAATTGGGAATAACTAAGGTGAATCCTATTGAATACGATCTCCTGTTCGAAAGATTTCTAAACGAATACAGGCATGAATTACCCGATATAGACCTGGATATCGATGCGGAAAAAAGAGTTGATCTAATAAAGGCTTTGCAAAAAGAAGTGGGAGAATATAAGATCTCTCAAATCAGAACTTATTCTACTATGAAAATCAAATCCGCTTTAAAAAAGACAGAAGAACTACTTGGATACAATTTAGAAGCTAAAATAAACGCTCCAATAAGAAGTAAAGAGAACATCGATAAATTCAAATCTTTATCAAAAAAAGATAAAACCTTTTTTTATGTCGCTTACTATCTTGAAGGAATAGAAGTAGCAGAGTCTGTTCATGCAGCGGGTTTGATAATTTCCCAAAATGACCTTAGAACTTTTTCTCCTATTGAAGAAAAAGAAACACCCCGAAGGGGGTTCAAGGAAGTACCAATAATAGAATGGGAAATGTCTGATTTAAAATATTTAGGAGTGGAAAAGTTCGACATTTTAGCTTTGGACACGTTGACTTTCTTAAAAAAATTACAGATAGAAGAAAAGTACCGAGAACTTAGCGATTCAAAAACTTTCCATTACCTATCCAAAGGATTGACAAAAGGTATCTTCCAATTGGACTCAAAATTAGGGCAAAAATTAACCCAAAGAATAAAACCTAAAGATTTTGAAGAGCTAATCTTACTCTTAGCCATCAACAGACCCGGACCCCTTGAATCCGGGATGATAGATCAATACGTTAATGAAGACTCACCAGAATATTTGAAAAAAATCTTCCCTGAGACAAAGGGCGTCTTAGTTTACCAAGAACAGATAATGAAAATTGCTCAGATTTTAGGAGGATTTTCTTCACAAGAATCAGATTTATTGAGAAAGGCCGTATCTAAAAAAGAAAAAGATAAAATCACAATCTTTAAAAACAAATTTGTTACCAACGCCTCAAAAAAGATAGGCGAAAAAGAAGCAACCTTATTGTTTTCTCAGATAGAAAACTTTGCTCAGTATGCCTTTAATAAATCTCATGCGGTAGCATATGCTCACATCACATACTGGTTATCAGAAAAAAAATTCAAAGATCCTTCACATTTCTTCTTAGAATATGTTAAAATAAAAGGCATTGATATTGATATAATAGATGAAGCATCGCTTTTAGGAGTAAAAATAAAGTTACCAGACATTAGATATCCATTTGGTTTGGCTAGTAAAACAGATCTAATACTGCCTTTGTATATAATTAAAGGAATAGGTAAAAATATTTCTCATATATTTGAAGAAGCGAAATTCTCAAGCTTAGAAGATTTTTTTAATTTCATAATCAACAAAGATATCAATCGAAATATTGTGGAATTAATAATCAAATCGGGCGCATTAGATTATTTCAACAACAACCGTAAAAATCTACTAAGAGAGACCACCCAGCGAGTGAAGGGAAAAGTTCAACAGTTAGAAGATATAAAAAGTACGTTATTTGGAGAGAGAGAACAAAAATCAACTAAAAAGGTTGAAACAACCTTACAAGACTACGCGCAATACGAAATAGAAAGTATAGGATTCCCATTGAGTTTAATGTCCCAAAAAGGGTTATCTAATACGTTGATAGATAAATATCTTTATAGGCAAAAGGTTTACCTTGATGGTTATGTCTACAGAGATTTTATAGTCGATAATTCTGCAATGATCTATTCAAAAGTTCATAACAAAAACTTGAAAAGACTTATAAAATACGTTTAAATTTCAATCTTTAGGAGAGAAAAATGAAAATCAATATTTTATCAATAGCTGAGAAATACCCTGGTCAAGGGGTATATTCTGCTACCTTAGATCACAAATACATTTTAAAAAAATATAGTGATTACACTATATATGAGAACAAAATTTTAGGAAATTACGATATTTTACATATCCATACTCTCAACATAAAAAGCTTCTTATCGTTGCTAAAGAATAAGAAAAAATCTTTTTGTGTGATTTCCGCTCACATAGTTCCTAATTCATTGAAAGGAAGTATAAAATTCAATAAACTATGGTTACCTTTTTTCAATAGATATTTAAAATATTTCTATAACTCTTCTGATTGCATTTTAGCCGTGAGTGAAGAGACCAAAAATGAATTGATTAAAGATCTCAAGATAAATCCTAA
>NZ_JALY01000012.1:0-626 GCF_002924615.1 Petrotoga halophila DSM 16923
TTTCTTCACCGCTTGCTTTTTGGAGTTCATTGAAAATACTTGCCACTATCTGTTTTTCCTCAAAAGAAAGTTCTTGGTTTTTGACTTCTTGGTAAAACAATTCAAAAAGATCCACGGGGGATATTTTCTTTATATTATAATCTCTTGTTTTTATTTCATCATTTGTTTTTAAATTAGGAAAATCAAGGGATAGAACATTCGGAAATTTTGCTCTCAGTTTGTTTATGGCATCATAAACGGGCTTAGTGTTTTCTAATATTATTTGAAGATAATCATCCGAACTCTCCATTTTCATTACGTCGTCAAAACTTCCTCTTATTACCTTCATATCTTTAGCCCTGTTAAAGCTCAATTTTTCAACTTTTATATTTCCCTTTTCTTTCATTTCTACTAGGTTCATTCCTTTTACATGGTCTGCTTCACTGAATGAGTACTTCAAAAGAGAACCAGAGTAATAAATATTTTTGATCTTTTGAGGTCTGTGAAGATGTCCAAGGGCAACGTAATCAAATTTTTCAAAAATAGAGGGATCAACATATTCGCTTCCTCCAATTGATAGAGGCCTTTCAGATTCGCTATTCAATCCACCCATTATGTATTCGTGGGCTATCAATACGTTTCTTTCT
>NZ_JALY01000012.1:686-7360 GCF_002924615.1 Petrotoga halophila DSM 16923
AAATTTTTGAGAGTAGTTCGTTCAGTAGAATAACCGCCTCTGAAGGTGGGATACCTCTATCGTATAAATCCCCTGCTATCAATAATACATCAGGTGGAGTTTTTGATAAATATGCCAAAAAATTGTCTAAAATATATTTTTGGTCCCAGGTCATATAGTTGGAATATATTATCTTTCCAAGATGCCAATCCGCAGTATGAATGAATTTCATGGTGACCTCCGAATAGTTTAAAAAAGGGATGCAAGTTGCATCCCTTATTTTTCAATTTTTCAATACAATGGTTCGACATCCATATGTTCCCAATAATCTTTGGATAATTTTTGATAGAGTGTATAAATCCTATCTCTATGCTCTTTTTCCCATTCGGCTAGATGAATCAGTATCTTTTTTAACTCTTCATCTTCAACACTTTCAGCAGCTTTGTTATAGAAATTCATGAAATCTTCTTCGATAAGATATGCCATTCTTAATACAGGAATATCGGATTTTACTGCCGTAAAATCACCCTGGTAAGCTATTTCTTGGGCAGCTCTTTTGGAAAAAGTTTTTCCCACATCAGTAGGTTGTGAGAAATGCACATAATCATGACTTTTTACATCTTTTATCAGACTACTTATATAATCTGCGTGACCTTTCTCCATGTTACTTAAATCTTCAAAGGTTTCCTTAACCTGTTGAATCTTAACCGTTTTTGCTTTTGATTCGTAAAATTGCATTCCTTCTAATTCCTTTGATAAAGAATATTCTAATATACCAAGAGCCTTTTTTTCATTCAAAGAAAACACCTCCAACTATTTATTTAGATACTATCTTTAGAAACTTTAATGCTTGATTTAGAAACCCTTTACCACATAGTTAACAACCAACTATTTTGAATGCTCTACATAAATGTAAGGTAAAAGAATATATTCTAAAATAATTGATAAGTAAAGTCCAACAATAGGTATCATTCCCAAAAGAAAAATCACGAGTAAAAGTAGAAATATTTGTAAAAAGTTTTCTCCGTTAAAAACGAAAGAATAACCCTTTTTCAGAGACTCGGTAACTGAAAGTTTGTCAACCACCAATGCACACGGAGAAAAAATCAAGAAAAGGGCTAATATTAATCCTGGGATAACATAAGCTAAAGTTCCGAGAGATATTAGAAAACCTACCACAATAGAAAGCACGATTATTTCCAATAGAAGCTGATTAATTTGAGCGAAACTTTTTTTCAGATCAATTTCTTCCCCTTCTTTATATTGATTAAATAAAATAGTGATCCAAGCGATGAAAAACATCGTACCTATACCTATAATGATAAAAGATACAAAATTAGCAATGGGGCCTATAAATCTTACAGCATCGAAAAGTAAAGTAAGTATAATCCCTATAAAGACTGGTATGAGCATGGCAGGATTTTTACCAACTATTTTAAATGGTTCGGTGAAAACATCACCTAGGTTTATTCTCACGCATATTCCCCCCCTCTAATTTTGAAGACACTCATGTCACTTTTTTTTCTTCCAAACATCTATTTTTTTCAAATTGCAAAGTGGTATGACTGATTTCAAATTCTTCTTTTAAAACTTTGTTTAATTTATCTATACAATCATCCAGCTTATAATTATTTTGGTCAAAACTTTCTTGAAGTCTTATATGGGCTTCCATATATTTGTCTTTTCCATCGGTTGTCCAAATGTGGATATGGTGAACATCTTTTACGAAATCAAACTTTTCCAAATTTGTTTTTATTTTTCCGATTTCAATATCAGTTGGAGTTCCTTGTAGTAATATATTTATAGTATTCTTAAGTAGTGGTATACTTTCTATAAATATATACCCGCTTATCATAAGAGTGAATATAGCATCAACAATGTAAAGTTTTTGATAAATGATCAAAAATGCCCCAATGATTACAAATATAGACGAAATAGTATCGCTAAGGATATGGATAAAAGTGGCTTTGACATTTAAATTTGTTTTTGAATCAGAATGTAATAAATATGCGGTTGTTAGATTTCCTGTTAAACCAATAAAAGCAACTGTTAGCATTATGTTACCTTGTATGATTGATGGATTTGATAATTTATTTATACCTTCAATAAGTAAATAAACAGCGATAACCATTAATATTTCTGTATTTACAAAAGCAGCAAGTGTTTCCACCCTTTTATAACCGTATGTCCTTTTTGAGTCTCGTTTCTTTTTTGATAAAACCCTTGCGATATAACTTATAAGGATTGCAGTAGTATCGTTTAGATTATGTATGGCATCGGATAATAAAGCTAAACTATTCGAAAAGATTCCGCCCAATATCTCTGCAATAGTTATACCAAAATTCAGTATAACAGAAAGAAGGAGTCTAGAATCTAAAGTCCTTTCTTTTTCTTCATGATGTAGATCCATAAAACCATCCTCTATTTTGTTGGCAATTCTCTTGATTCATAAACATAGATGCCATTTTCATATTTAGAATATTTCCAATTTGGGAACGTCCATTGATTTGAAATTACTTTTGCTCCAGGCTTGAGTTCTTTTTTTAATTTATTTTCTAATTTATTCATCGCAAAATCCACTTGAAAAGCCGTTATAATATCGAATTTAGACAAATCTGCTTTCCAGAAGTTTTTCCAATGAATAAACGCCTTTCCTTTTAATCCGGCTCTTCTAATATTTCTCCTTGAAATCAATACTAAAAAAGGGTTTATCTCAAAACCATGAGCTTGTGCACCTTTTTCAGCGAAGGCTATAACAACACGGCCATCTCCCGATCCCAAATCTACCGAGATCTCGTCTCCTTTTATTTCTGCCATATCAACCATTTTTTCGACATCTCTTTTTCTACTTGGATCAAATATAGCACCCTTCAATGAAAAAGGAATTACCCAGAAAAAAAGCAAATATAATATTAATAATGCTAAAATTGTAAAAAATATCCACATGTTTTCCCCTTTATCTTAATAAACTATACAGTGAACTTACCATCTTTTGTACTTTGTTACCTCTCGCAAGAAGTTTTTTCTTTTTTCTCTGTCAGCTTCTTTTTCTACACCTACTGGGGGATATCCATCTATTACTCCTAATATACCCCTTCCCTGATCACTTTCAGTTACAATTATCTGTAGAGGGTTTGCTGTAGCAGCAAAAATATTGAGTACTTCTTGAACATTCAATAGTTGATTTTTGATGTTTATCGGAAAACCATTTTTGATCATTAACACAAAACAATGACCTGCTCCTATCTTTTGAGCGTTATCGATAGCTACTTTAATCAGCTCATCGTCGTTCCCGTCGTATCTTATAAGACGGGGACCAGAGGCCTCATTGAAAGCTAATCCAAATTTTAAAGAGGGGTTCGTTGTAACTATACTTTCATAGATATCTTCAACAGTTTTTATGAAATGCGATTGCCCTACTATTATATTTGTATCTTCAGGAATAAACAACTGTACAACATCGAGTTTTAAGTCCATCTTTCGCCTCCTGATTATTTTTTCGAAGATATTAGATTTAAAAATTCTAAAAATTTATTTATAGCGCCCCTTTACACCGCTCCCCCCCATAAGGAAAACGGAGCTTTCATCCCTCTCCCCACTCATTAAGATTAATCTCTTTTATACAATCCTACAATTTCTGTTTCTTCGATTATATGACCTTCCATAGCTTTCAATAAATCTTCCTTTTTGGTGTTTTGAGGTAAATTCAATGTTGTATCTAATGCGTAAAGTTTAAAGTGATAATGGTGAACCCCATGTCCAACAGGAGGACAAGGACCCATGTATCCAGTTTGATGAGCACTGTTTTTTCCTTGATTTAATGAAAGCGGATGGGTTACTGAGTATTCTTTTGGGATCCTTTCAGGAATCTCGTCAACCAACTCAATGTTCCATGCTACCCAATGCACGAAGGTCCCCATTGGAGCATCTGGGTCATCCATTATCAACGCCAAAGATTTTGCTTTTTCTGGTATTCCTTCGATTAACAATGTGGGGTTGATATTTCTGCCTTCACAGGTGTAAGTGCTTGGAATATAATCATTATTTTTAAAAACTGGTGAGGAAATTTTTAAAGTCATACCAATATCCCTCCTTCAAACGATAATTTAAAAACAACTAACAACTTAAAAATTTACATTATAATTATATCATAAAAATACTACACTTCTGATGCCTTTATCCAAACTCTACTTTTATCAGTCATTTTCCTTTTCTAGTGAATCTATTTCTAAATTCGAAATTAACGTTTTGTGCTGGAAAAATCCCCTTGTTCACTCCACGAACCTCTTCAATTGAGTAAAATGCATTTGGATTGAATTCATTAACTATGTCTATAATCTTTTTTAAATCTTTCCTCCTAACCACGCTGTATATAATTTTCACAGGTCCTTTAGATCCTTTCGCATCTATACTAGTTACTCCAAAACCCTCTTTATTCAAATAATCTACTAAAGGTTGAGCTTCTTTATTGGTTATCACTCGCACTAAATTTGTTCCAATAGCTATTTTCTCTTCCAAAACCGTTCCTAGATAATTTCCAGTAGCAAATCCCAAGGCGTAGGCTATTGCATAAATAGGGTTATCCAAATTATTCATAACTTGTGAAATAGCTATAAGCCATATAGATACTTCAAAAAATCCTAATACCGATGCCCAAAACTTGATACCTTTCGAGATAAATATGATCCTTATAGTCATCAAACTTACATCACAAAGCCTCATAGCAAAAATTATAATGGGAAAAATTACCAGAGAAAAAAAGGCAGAATCCATAAAAGAAGAAGCTTCCACTACATCTTCACCCCTTTTAATATTGATTATTTTTTATTACTTCAAAATATCTTATCATATTTAAATGATATAATATAGAAAAATAAATAAAATTTGGAAAGGAGATATGCTTTTGCGAAAAATAATTCTACTTTTTATTTCTTTGACTATCTTTAACTTGCTGTTTTCTTTGAACGTTGATTCATTCTTGAAGTCTGTAGAATTAGTAGACAGCAAAGAAAAGGTTGTTTCATTTTCTTTCACTAACGACTCAGAGAGTAAAATTAATATACACATTAGTTCGCTTTTAGAGAATTCCTCTTTTGAAGTATCGTATCCAAGTGAAATTAGTTTACTTCCCTATGAAACAAAAAAAGTTGATTTTTTAGTTAAAGGTTCCGAAATTTCACAAGGTACTCATGTTCTTGCTTTTTCTGTATTGGCTGATGATAATTTACCAATAGATTCAGAGGTAGGTAAAATTAGTTTTCCAATTATTATAAAAATTGTGGATATAAATACTTCGAATATGCAAATTTCTTTAGATATGTATTGTGATACTCCACTTTTTTCAAGCAAAGATAAACTAGGCACCTATTTCCCATTACAACTATCCAACAGTAGTAATTTGGAAGTTAATGTCTGGGGAACTTTTTCTTTGTATGAATTAAATGACGAGCAATTGATTTTTCAAAAATCCCTTTTTAAAGACCAGTCTATAAATCTCTTACCTTATACTAACAAAGAAGGTAATATTTTTATTGAAAAATATTTAGCTCCTGAAGAATACAAGATTAGAGCAGAGATATATTATGGTTATAAAGATTATTTTCAAGAAAAATACGTTTATGAAAAAGAATTTAAGATATCAGAAGATGTATACAAAGAAAGGAATGTAGTTAACGTAAATTCAGATCCAAATCAAATTTATATAAAAATACCTAAAGAAATGAGCCCTAGGGAATATATCACCACTCCGGTAGAATTTTCTTTGGATGTGGTGAATAATGATTTTTTAGATATGAACGTTTTTTTTGATTTTGAATTGGAAGAAGGCGAACAAAGCTTTTATAATAGGAAAACAAACAATAAATATTTATCTATAACCCCTAAGGAATTATCAATACCTAAATATCAAAGAGTGGAAACAAAACTAATAGCAGATTACCGAAGATCAAATTTGGTAGAATTAAGTGGTGAATACTATACTAACTTGACTCTAATTGGAGAAAGTAACGAAGGAACAACAACGATTCTAAGTAAAATTAATATTCCAGTAACAGTAGATTTTGGAGATAATGTATATAACTCAGAATCAAAAGTATACATCGAGGAGAATAATATTTTAAACGATTTTTATAATAATATAACAATCAATTTTGAAATAGAAAATACTGGAAACTCATCTGTTAATTATGATATCTACATGAAAAAATGGAATTCTACTACAAATAATCAGGTAGGGAACACAATTATATTAAAATCCAAACAATTACTATTACCTGAACAAACAAATGAATTCACAGAGAAATTAGTTACTGAATTAGGTGTAGATAAAATTCTAATAGAGATTATTACAAGTAAAGGTACTAACCCTAATGAAATAATCAAAGTTGATAATTACTCACTAAAGATCCATAGATAAAATAAAAAGGGTGGTTCTAAAAGTTGAAAAAAGTTTTAATATTAATAATAGTCGTCTTTTCAGCCTCTTTTTACTTTTCAAATATTCATTTGAGTTTCAATGAAGCACCGCTTGAAGAAGTACTACAAAAACTTGAGGAAGTTAGTGGAAGCATTATCTTAACAAAAGTCAACACTTCAAGGAAAATTACCAAAGAAATAAATACTTTAGATTTGGAAAGTGCTTTAGATATTATCTTATATTCTACCGATTATGAATACAAAAAAGTAAGACATAATTT
>NZ_JALY01000015.1:0-1517 GCF_002924615.1 Petrotoga halophila DSM 16923
TGTTTGGAGCGGAAGAAACAACGATGGAACTATGATGCCTGATGGAGAATATCTCTATGGGATTTACACCGTAGAAAATGGCCAAATGGTTTCAAACTCTGGTGTAAAAAGTGGAACTGTCGAAGCGGTGAAGTTCTTAGACAACGAACTTTACCTACTTATCAACGGTGAAATGTATCCTTATTCGGTAGTAAATGAGATTAGCGCCTAAATTCTTATTATCAATACGATCTAGATAGGAGGAGTATAATATGCTCAGATCAATGTACTCTGGAATCACAGGTTTAAGGAACTTTCAGGATCAACTCGACATAGTTGCAAACAATATCGCTAACGTTAATACCGTAGGTTACAAAGGTTCAAGGGCGACATTTCAGACGACTCTTTTTCAAACATTAAGTGCCGGGAACGCACCACAAAACCAACTGGGTGGAACAAATCCTATGCAAATTGGGTTAGGTTCTCAATTAGCTTCTATAGACAAATTAATGACACAAGGTTCTCCTATGTCTACAGGTAAAGCCACCGATCTTATGATCCAAGGGGAAGGTTTTTTTATACTCTCAGATGGAACAGGTCAATACTACACACGTGCTGGCAACTTCACTAGAGATTACAACGGATTCTTTGTAGATCCTGCATCTGGTATGAAATTACAAGGTTGGACAGCAAAAATCGATCAAGAAGGAAATAGAGTCATTGACACCAACGATCCTATAGGAGATATCCAAGTATCTAGTGGACAAGTAATGGCGGCAAAACAAACCTCCTTTGTAAGACTTGCACATAATTTAAACGCAGGTGCGGGTATTCAGGACACAACAATTGTGGTTAAGAGTACCACAGGTGAAAATATACCTGTCAAATTCTCTTTCAAAAGGGATATGAGCGAAGAAAACAAAGATAAAAATGTTTATAATTGGACTGCAAGCGTAGTTGGTTCTGATTATAATTTTGCACTCTACGATAGTTCTGGTGACCCTCTTACTCCAACTACCCAAATTAGTGGAAAAGTAGAGCTTGACGATACAGGAAATGTAATTAGTTGGATTAATTACGATGAAGACGGAGATCCTTTAGCAGAAAATAAGATTTCTATATACGACATAAACGGTGAAATAGTGGATACTAACGGTGATCCTGTTACTGTAACTACATCTGGTACCCCTGCAACCCTTACAGGAAGCATTAGAGTTACAGATACGGCGGGGGAAACGGTTTATTATGATCCGCAAAATATTGATATTGAATTTGATGCTTCCGGAGATCCAACAATAAGTTTGAATATCGAAGGTACACTAGTAAGTTTTAACGGAGCTCCGACTGGAAATACAGTTGCTGAATTCAACGAATTACTGTCAGACGGAATTACGCAGGGAAATTATACCCTCACAGGGTTACGTTTAACCAGTTCTGATACTGATATTATCAATGCTTCTCAGTCTTTTGCAGACTTACAATCTGTCAGAGAGATGATTCAACCACCTTCAGGAGGAGAGATTAGATTCACCGATCTC
>NZ_JALY01000317.1:0-1194 GCF_002924615.1 Petrotoga halophila DSM 16923
ACCTTGGATTGCCTTGCCCTCATCCAATTAACGTTACCAATTATAGTGTTTATCTCTCCGTTGTGAACCATATACCTATAAGGATGGGCCCTTTCCCAACTGGGAAATGTGTTCGTACTGAATCTGGAGTGTACAATAGAAAATGCTGATTTGAAAAGAGGATCAGTCAAATCTGAGAAAAAGTACTTTAATTGTTCCGCCGTTAACATCCCTTTATAGATAATTGTTTTAGAAGATAAACTGGCTATATAAAAGGCCTTATTTGGATCTATGTGCGGTATTTTTATCTCCTTTTCACTTTTTTTCCTAATTAGATATAATTTTCTTTCAAATTCTATTCCAGATTTCAAGGTAGGATTCTTAACGATAAAAACTTGGAGAAAAGATGGCATACTTTTTAATGCAGTTGGGCCAACAAATGCTTCATTGATAGGTACATCTCTCCAACCTATCACCTTTTGGCCTTGATTGGTGGCTATTTTTTCAAATTGCTGTTTGAAGATATTTGTAAGAGTTTTATCACGCGGGCAGAAAATCATACCCACGGCATATTCACTTTCATTTGGAAGAGTGAATCCTAAGTGTTTTGATTCTTTTATTAAAAAATCATGAGGAATCTGCAGCAGTACCCCTGCTCCGTCCCCATCATTTTCTCCTCTGCCTCGTGCACCACGATGAGCCATATTCTTTAAAACAGTCAACGATTTGTCAACTATTTCATGTGACTTTACTCCTTTTGTACTTGCAACTAATCCAACACCACAAGCATCATGCTCAAATTTTGGATCGTAAAGTCCTTTATTCATTTTAACCCTCCCTCCTATATTGGAGACTGCCCCAATACAGTGTGTTTCTGTATACTACTTTTTGGAACCCCGGTTTTATGCACAAAAAAAGATAATAATAATAGGTGTTAAAGGTTTATCAAAATTGGTTTATGTACCTACTAATCTCCCAATCAGTTACCGCTATCTTATACTCTTCAATCTCCTTTTCTTTTAATTCTACAAATTTTTCAAATATATGTTTTCCCAAAACATCTTTCATAAGTTCATCCTTTTTCAAGGCTTCCAAGGATTCTTGGAGTGAACCAGGTAAATATCTAATATTTTTTTCGTTCTTTTCTCTGTGGTCCATTTCGTAAATATTTCCATCAACAGGTTGAGGAGGTTCAATCTTGTTTTTTATACCTTC
>NZ_JALY01000272.1:0-1184 GCF_002924615.1 Petrotoga halophila DSM 16923
AATTATTAAGTTTCAGAATTTCTAACGACACAAAAAATGTAGGCTAAGGAGGAATATAAATGGCAAGAAAATGTGAAATATGCGGAAAAAGTCCATCAACCGGCAACACCGTTGCTAAATCAAAAGTAACAACCAGGAGGGTATGGAGGCCTAACCTTCAAAAGATAAGAGTGGTAACCGACGAAGGTACAGTAAGAAGAATGTATGTTTGTACGAAATGTTTAAAATCTGGGAAAGTTCAAAAAGCATAAACAAAAATCGGTCTAAAATAAGACCGATTTTATTTTGCATAATTTGGCGTGCCTGGCCGGATTTGAACCGGCAACCTCCGGATCCGCAGTCCAACGCTCTATCCAATTGAGCTACAGGCACGTTGATACTTTGATAAAAAATGGCGGAGAGGGAGGGATTCGAACCCTCGGTAGAGTCACCTCTACACTTGCTTAGCAGGCAAGCGCCTTCGGCCACTCGGCCACCTCTCCGTAATTTTTGCTTCTTATTCAACCCTGAAATATTATAGCATTGATATTCTCAACTGTCAAGGAAACATTTCATTTCTTCGCTCTTTTCATTTCGTACATTTTATTATCGGCTTCTTTTATTAATGATTCAAGGCTTATATCCTTTTGGAAGTCTTTATATTCTGAAACACCATAACTTAAATCAATCCTCACGTTACCATCCACTTTTACATTTTGTAGTTGGTTTAAAATTCGTTGAAAAATTTTATGAACATCAATTTCTTCGGCATTTGGGAGGCCTAAAACAAATTCATCTCCACCTACTCGTATTATCAAATCGGATTCTCTTAAGGAATTTTTTAATACATCAGTCACCTTTCTTAGGATGTAATCCCCTGCATCGTGACCATAATTGTCGTTTATGTATTTAAGATTGTCTATATCAATAAAAACAATAGACAAAGGCTCTTTCCTTCTTTTGGCAAGTTGAAAATATTTTTCTAAAGCATAAAAACCTGCTCTTCTGTTGTAAGAACCGGTTAAATCGTCGAAAGTCGCGTATTTTTTAAGTATTTCTTCAAGTTTTTTCTTTTCAGTAATGTCTGTTATAACCAAAATAATTCTACTCACATCAACTTCTTCATACGTTACACCCGTAATTAAAACCGGAACTTTGTTACCGCTTTTCGTAACTAAGTTAGTTTCGAAAGAAATCATATTATT
>NZ_JALY01000053.1:0-4646 GCF_002924615.1 Petrotoga halophila DSM 16923
ACCATGTGACCATTAGGTTCCGTGATATCTATTCCACTACCTATAGCAGCAGCTAAGGGTTCACTTATAAGAAATACTTTAGAAGCACCAATCCTACTCCCCGCCTCTTTAACAGCTCTTCTTTCAACATCTGTAGTTAGGGCGGGTATCCCTATGATTAATCGTGGTTTGTACATATTAAAACCTTTGGATTTAGCGCTTTTGACAAAATATCTCAACACTTCCTCTATGATGCTAGGATCCGTAATAACCCCATCTTGTACGGGCCGAACAATTTGTATTTGACTAGGAGTTTTTCCAACCATATTTTTTGCTTCTCTTCCTATTGCCAACATCTTATTTTTACTCTTATCCACTGCTACCACTGATGGTTCTTCAAGGATAATCCCCTGACCACGTTGGTATACAACAAAAGTTGCAGTTCCTAAATCTATTCCTAAATCAGATTTTGCCATAATTTACCTCCTGTTTTTTCTTAAGAGATTTTAAAGTTTAAAAAATATTCCCATCAATGCTTTAGCGCCCCTTTGGCCCCTCTGCCCGCCCATTTAAAGAAGGGATCTGCTGTCCCTAGCCCAGCGGGTGGGAGGAGGGCTCCGCCCTGTGACCTTTTAAAAACAGAATCTTAGTTTTGAAGCTTTCTAAAAATCCCTTCTAAAACTTAATTTTAGGGTCCTGTGCTCCGCTGCCCACCCCAAAATTGGTTTACCTAATTAAAAATGTGCCTGGCGGGAGTCGAACCCGCATCTTTGGATCCGGAGTCCAACGCTTTATCCGTTAGGCTACAGGCACATCAATTCCTTACAATTAATATTCACTTGAATTTTCTCTCTGTTTTCTTTAGTTGTTATAATTAAATCATAATAATCTTTTAGGTCAGATATCAAAGTGGTACTTTTGAATCCTTTTTTGTAGTAGTACCAAAATATCCAAGGGTCTTTTGCAAAGAAAGAAAAATTTTCAAACTCATTATTAATGAGAACATCCCAGATCAACACATCTTTGTAACTTGAAAAGTCTTTTTTTAGATTATATACTTCTTTTTCTGCCAAAGCAATGGCTTTTCCTGGGCTTTGAATAAAATTGGATAGAATGAGTACACTACTATTTTGGTCTTTGGTCTTTTTTACTTTTTTATAACTAACTTGTCCCCTGACCTCACTGTACAAAGAGGAAGTGGTCAATCTTTCGTCCACAAAGTAAATTTTGCAACCAATTCTTTCTTTTACCCTTATGGCTTCATCAATACTCAAAAAACTCTGTTTTGAATATCTCCCTGACATGGAAATTGGTAATCCAAACACGATTAAATCGTCATGGCTTAAATCCAACGAAATCAAATATTCTAAGAGTTTCTCTGACTGTATCGTCTCTTTTGGTAACGGAATATTTATATCTTGTTTTAAAAAGGCTATACCGCACTTTCTTGTTCCATAATCGACCCCATATACTTTTAAGTTCTTAAAAGTTCCCATATGATATCTTTCTCCAATTTAACCAATTCATATTTAACTCCATTTTCATCTAATATATAAATGACTTTTTCTTTATCTTTAGAGGAAAAACATATGACTGGCGCACACGCTTTTAAAACAGACTTGGGCGAAGGAAAAATCTTACAAAAAACGCCGTTCTTCGCTAACATCTCTTTTATTTCTAATATTTGATAATTTTCATTTAGTAAAACTAAATCAAGATCTAACGTCGTCCTCAAATCTTTATTCAATTTATACACTTCTCGCTCCTACTTTGGAATTGCCTTTCAAGAATTCAATTAATTCCCTTGTATCTAAATTTTCATAGAAATTGATGGAATTTTTCAATATCCAGTTATCCAATATGTTTTCTTTGAAATTGGAGCTTTCACGTAAATCCTTTAGATTAAAATTATTCAATATTTCTACTTCTTCTTCATTTACCTTTATCAATTTGGCATCTTCCATCACGTTTAAAACAGTTTCTGATAACGATTTATCACCCTTCAAAAGAGAATCTTGTATCTCTTCTACCTTGTAATGACCGTCGGCTATAAAATCATAGACTAGTTTTAATACTTTAAAAGATGGGTACTTTCTTGAATATTCGTAAAGTAATTTAACTTTGAACCGATTATTGTAAGCCAATATGATAGTTGTTCTTTGAGTCTTTTTCGTCCATGTAGAAACCAAGTCCAAAAGCTCTATGTCTGTCTTTGGAACATCCACAATTATCAAAATTGGAGAGAATTGCTTGACTTCAAACGCTATACCGTTGTTAGAAAACGAAGTTATATAAAAATTAGCTTTCTCATTTTTAAATTTTTCTCTAGAAATAAGTTTTTCCCTAAAACTCATTGAATGGTTGAAAAGTCTTATATCGTTCTCATCAACTTGTAATTTTTCGTCTAACAGTCTCACTAAAGATTTTTGCCTTTCATAATCGTTCAAAACCAATACTTTGCCATTTCTTTCATTTGTGTAATCCTTCAAAAGTCCCAGAATATTGTTTCTTTCTCTCACCACTTCAAAGCTATTATTATTAGAGAAAGATATAAGGATTTTAAATCCTGCTCTTTTTAAAAATTCTTTTAGCTCTTCGCTGTAAATAGAACTAAAAATACTAATTTTAGACTTTTGAAGAGCATATTTTCTAAATTGCTGATATTCAGGAACCTTTCTCACTACCGGATGAAATAATGAATAGAATGGTTCGTCGATAATAATTTCAGCTTGCATAGAATCAAGCAATTCACGATTTTTAATAAATTTGGGTACTGTAACGAATATCACATTATAACTAGATATAAGTTCTGGTGTGAGTGTATATTGATTGCTAAAGTATAATAGATTCTCTGGAAAATAAGTGTTTATTATCTTATATATGTGTTCCAATAAACTGTTTGTTGCAGAAACGATTATCAGCTTTTGATGCTCTTCTAATGATAACTGAACTTTTTTCAGTAAAGAATCATTTTTGATCTTACTTGGAAGAAACATTGCTACTTTACCCCTGGTTAAATTATCATTTAATATTTCTACATTCATGATCTTGTTCAGCTCATCGTGAAGAATATTAGATGCAAAGTTCCATTTTGCAATCTCACCTTGTTGTATTTCCTCATTAACCCTCAAATCTTGCAAGTAAAATTTAACGTAACTATTTTTTAAATTATAAGAGTTCTCTATTCTAAAGGTACCCACAAGATCAGTAAATAAATCTCTTTTTTTATTCTCTGTTAGCTCGCTTAATTTGTACCCTAAATCGTAGCCCAAAACATCTATGATTAAGGAATCTTTGTTGAGCATTCCTGAAAAACTTTGAGAACCGTTACGAAAGAATCTTATGTTTTCTAATTTAGCGTTCCTTATCAAAAAAACCGGCTCCTCATTCCCATATCCAAAAGGTTCTAACTTATTTATATCTTCAAACATTGTTTCCCATATTCCTTCTATTTCCATATCCACATCAATTTGAGAAGATAATTTTTTATCCCCATATAACTCTTTGTAAACCTCGTTAATCCCCGTTCTTAAAGTTCCTATATTTTCAGAGAGAAGGGAAAAACCCGCGGCAAACTTATGACCACCGAACTCTTCAAAAACACCTCTTTCATTAACTTTGAGAAGAAGCTCCATTAAATCTATGCCTTGGGGACTTCTTCCTGAACCTTTACCCATTTCCTGATTTTTTGATATCATCAAAACAGGTTTATTGAATTGATTTGACAGTTTGGAAGCCACTATCCCAAGAACTCCCATATGCCAGTCTTCTCCACTTAACACCAATACTGGGTCTTTTTTGTATTCTGGGTACAAATCTAACAAGCTTAAAGAGTATAGATAGATTTCCTTTTCAGTACTTTGTCTTTTTGAATTTAGCCGGAGTAATTCTGAAACCGCCTTTTTTAATTTTTCTTCATCTTTTTCAGTCAACAATTTAAAAGCTGCATGTGCATTTGACATCCTTCCTGCTGCATTTATCTTAGGAGCAACTTTAAAAGTGACTGTACGCGAATTTATTTCAGAATCAACTATCTTCAATTCATCGAGTAAATATTTTAAACCTTTCGTTGGATTGGTTTTTAATTTGTTCAATCCCATTTTAACCAAGTATCTATTTTCTGAGGTTATCGAGACTATGTCAGCAATAGTACCCACTGCCACAAGGTCTATATATTCGAAAGGGTCCAAAGAAACATAGTAACTTTTGTAAAGGGCTTGTAGTAATTTAAAAGTTACTCCGACCCCTGCCAGATCCTTGAAAGGATATTCATCGTCTTTCCTTTTTGGGTTCAATATCGCATCTGCTTTTGGAAGATTCTCTTGAGGCAAATGATGATCGGTAACTATAACTTTCATTCCAAGACTTTTTGCATAGTCAATTTCTTGTATGGATGTTGTACCACAATCAACAGTAATAATATTATTATAATTTTTGCCTTTTAACTCTGCTATAGCCTTAACGTTTAGGCTATAACCTTCTTCTATTCTAGATGGAATGTAAGAAGTTACATCGTAACCTAATCTTTTTAAACCAAGATACAAAACGGAAGTCGCAGTTACCCCATCAACATCGTAATCACCGAAGATCGCCACTTTTTCTTTTCTTTCTTTAATTTGTTTGAGAATTTCTACGGCTTTTGACATATCCTTCATCAAATAAGGATC
>NZ_JALY01000240.1:0-4116 GCF_002924615.1 Petrotoga halophila DSM 16923
ATCATAATTTAGGAATTTAGGAGTTTAAATATGGATTTAATAGAAAAAGAATTATCAAAAGAAGTTATCTTTAGAGGAAAAATCTTGAATCTAGAAAAATACAACGTTGAATTACCAAACAAAAACACATCAACCAGGGAAGTTGTTAACCATCCTGGAGCAGTAGCAATATTGCCAGTAGATAATGAAGGAAACATCTACCTCGTTAAACAATACAGATTCCCAATAAGAAAAGTATTAATAGAAATACCTGCAGGAAAGTTTGACTCACCTAATGAGAACCCTTTGGAATGTGGCAAAAGGGAATTAGCAGAAGAAATAGGAAAGCAAGCAAACAAATGGGTTGAGTTAGGATACATATACACAACCCCAGGTTTTTCAACGGAAAAAATATATTTATATCTGGCCAAAGAATTAACTGAAGTAGGAGTCAATCCAGATGATGACGAGTTTGTTGAAGTCTTAAAAGTAACCACAGATGAAATGAAAGAGATGATAAAAAAAGGTGAAATTACCGATTCAAAAAGTATTTGTGCTTTCTACAAATATTTACTTCTTTAATAAAATCAAAAAATTTTGGAGGACTAAACGATGATCTCAAATACTGTAAGAACAAGATTTGCACCAAGTCCAACGGGATATCTCCACGTTGGTGGAGCTAGAACAGCACTTTTTAACTATCTCTTTTCCAAAAAAAATGAAGGAAAATTTATCTTAAGAATTGAAGACACAGACATAGAACGTTCAACAAAAGAATCCGAAGATCAACTTATAAACACTCTAAAATGGTTGGATTTGAATTGGGATGAAGGGCCTCTAATCGGTGGAGATTATGGACCATATAGACAGAGTGAAAGGTTAGAAATCTACCAACGAAGAGCAAAAGAACTAATAGAAAAAGGGAAAGCATATGAGGCATATATCTCACCAGAAGAAATAGAAGAAGTAAAAAACCAGTTAATCAGCGAAGGTAAACCACCACATTATACCTATGATTTGATTTCAAAGTACAACACAAAGGAAAGAATAAAAGAGTACAATTACAAAGGGTTAAACCCCGTTGTTTTTTTGAAGATGCCTCAAAAAGATTATGAACTCGATGATAAAATAAAGGGTAAAGTTATCTTTAAGAAAGGTTCTATAGGTGATTTTATAATTCTAAGAAGCAACGGTATACCTACATATAATTTTGCTGTCGTTGTGGACGATATAGAAATGAAAATCACCCATGTTATCAGGGGGGACGATCATCTACCAAACACTTTGCGACAAATGGCAATTTATGAAGCTTTTGAGGTGGAACCCCCAATATTTGCACATGTTTCGATGATCTTAGGACCAGATGGGAAAAAATTATCCAAGAGACATGGTGCTACCTCTGTCGAAGAGTTTATGGTTCAGGGATATTTGCCTGAAGCTGTTGACAATTATTTGGCTTTGCTTGGCTGGTCTCATCCTGAAGGTAAAGAAATATTGCCTCTCTCTGAAATAATTGATAATTTTACCTTGGATAGGGTCAATTCAAGCCCCGCAATATTTGACGAGAAAAAATTAAAGTGGATGAACGGGCAGTATCTAAGAAACAAATCTCTGGAAGAAATCTATCAACTCGCAGAACCTTTTGTGATTGGATCAAAACTACTAAGTAAAGAACAATATGAAGTAAACAAAAAATGGGTTATTAAAGCTTTAGAAACTATTCTTTCTTCTGTTGATATATTAAGTGAAATACCCGAAAAAATGGAAGTTTTTTTAAAAGATGTATTCCCAGATACAAATGATCCTGAATTTAAAGAATACTTCGATAAAAGAGGAGTAAAAGAAGCTATTAACTTAGTTTATAAGTATTTCAATGAAGATGACAGATGGGATACACAAACTATAACAGAAAATTTAAAGAATGCTATGAACGAAGCCGACCCTCAAAAGAAACCATTCTACATGTCTTTAAGAAAAATTTTAACGGATTCATTTCATGGACCTGATTTGATAAATACGATATTTTTGTTAGGTAGAAACACTGTTTTGGAAAGGCTCCAAAGGGTGATCGAGATTTGAAATCTCTTCCTACAATTAAAATATACGATACATTAAGTGCACAATTAGTTGATTTAATACCGGTAAAAGAAGGCGAAATAAAAATTTATCTTTGTGGACCAACAGTCTACAACTTGTTACACATTGGGAATGCAAGGCCTATTATAATATTTGATGCTTTTAGACGTTTTTTAGAATATATTGGTTACAAAGTTACATTAGTACAGAACTTCACCGATATAGACGATAAGATCATCGATCAAGCAAAAAAAGAGGACCTACCTTTCGAAGAGGTAGGGAAAAGATATATAATTGAGTATTGGAGAGATATGACGGCTCTTAAAGCAAGAGCTTTTAATTTTCACCCGAAAACTACTACTTATGTTGATGAAATTATATCTTATATAAAAGAACTTGAAGAAAAAGGTTACGCTTATAAAGCTGAAAACGGAGATGTTTACTTTGAAGTTGGAAAATTTTCAAGATATGGAGAGTTATCGCACAGAAAGATTGAAGATCTGAAAGTCGGGATCAGAGTAGATGTTTCTGAATACAAAAAAAATCCTTTGGACTTCGCCCTTTGGAAATCTTCAAAAGAAGGAGAACCGTTTTGGGAAAGCCCATGGGGAAAAGGTCGTCCAGGGTGGCACATAGAATGTTCTGTTATGTCTTCTGAAATACTAGGAGATACCTTCGATATTCATGCGGGAGGTAACGATCTCATCTTTCCTCATCACGAGAACGAAAGAGCCCAAGCTTTAGCAAAAAGTGGTAAGGATTTTGCAAAATATTGGATGCACAACGGAATGATTCGTATGGCACAAGATAAGATGTCAAAATCCTTAGGGAACGTTTGGTATTTAAGAGACCTTTTGAAAAAATTTGATTCGGATGTCTTAAAAATTTTTATACTCAGCAAACACTATCGTATACCTATAGATATAAGCGAGGAACTGCTTCATACCCAAGAGGTATCAGTTAATAGAGTTAAAGAATCATTGAATGAAGCTGAGGAATTCTTTAACGGGAAAGTGCCTTATCCTCAAGAAATGAATTACTTTAAAGAACAAGAAGAGTATCTCATTAGTGGCCTTTCGAATGATTTTGACACACCATCTGTTGTAGCAAGAATCTTCGAATTATCGAGAGATTTAAACAAAGCGTTAAATTCACGTGATGAAGAAACAATAAAAAATAATTATTATATAATAAGAAATATTTATGGGAGTGTTTTAGGGGTTTTTGAAACTAATGAACAAGTAAAGAAGAATAATCTAGAATTAAATCAACTAATGGAAATTATTCTAAACGTAAGATCTGTTCTTAGAGAAGAAAAGTTATACAATCTTTCTGACTACATAAGGGATAACTTAAGCAAAATTGGTATAGAAATAAAAGATACCGCTGAAGGAACAAAATGGTCTTAGAACTGGAGGTGCTCTTAAATAGACGTTAATATAATAAATTCAGTACTCGCCTCTCTCAAAAACACCTTTAAGATAATCACAAAGATAGATATTTATTTGGAAAAGCCATATGTCGTCCAAGAAATCGAAAAACATTACGATGTGGTTACTAATATAGGTTTTACTGGTGAACTTGAAGGAAATATTCTTTATTCCTTTACCGAAAATGTAGCAAAAGATATAGTTAATAATATGATGGATGGTATGATGAAAATAGACGAGATTAATGATATGGCGATTAGTGCTATAGGAGAACTTGGCAATATGGTTTCTGGATCCATAGCCACTAATCTCGAAAAATACGGTTATAATATAGTTGTAACTCCTCCATCCGTATTTACTGGCAAGATTGTAAAAGTCAATTCTAAAGGTGCCATCTTAGGATTTCCAGTTTACGTTTCTGGTGACAACGAAATGGATTTGTACTTTATTTACAGAGAAACGAACTAAAATTCTTAAGAGAAAAATTTGCGCTTGTGTTCACAAAAAAATCATGCAAAAGGGCAAATTTAAATATGAGCTTTAAAGAGAGCTAATTATTAAGTTTCAGAATTCCAAAAGACAGAAAAAAGTGTAGGCTAAGGAGGAATATAGATGGCTAGAAAATGTGAAA
>NZ_JALY01000241.1:0-1607 GCF_002924615.1 Petrotoga halophila DSM 16923
GATCGAGATTTGAAACATCCTCCTACGATTAAAATATACGATACTTTAAGTGCAGGATTAGTTGATTTAGTACCCGTGAAAGAAGGCGAAATAAAGATTTATCTTTGTGGACCAACAGTCTACAACTTGTTACACATTGGGAATGCAAGGCCTATTATAATATTTGATGCCTTTAGACGTTTTTTAGAATATATTGGTTACAAAGTTACATTAGTACAGAACTTCACCGATATAGATGATAAGATAATCGATCAGGCAAACAAAGAAAAAGTACCTTTCGAAGAGGTAGGAAAAAGATATATAATAGAATATTGGAGAGACATGACAGCTCTTAAAGCAAGAGCTTTTAATTTTCATCCGAAAACTACTACTTATGTTGATGAAATTATCTCTTATATAAAAGAACTTGAAGAAAAAGGTTACGCTTATAAGGCTGAAAATGGAGATGTTTACTTTGAAGTGGGAAAATTTTCAAGATATGGAGAGTTATCCCATAGAAAGATCGAAGATCTAAAAGTCGGAATCAGAGTAGAAGTTTCTGAATACAAAAAAAATCCTTTGGACTTTGCTCTGTGGAAGGCTTCAAGAGAAGATGAACCGTCTTGGGAAAGTCCTTGGGGAAAAGGACGCCCGGGATGGCACATAGAATGTTCCGTTATGTCTTCTGAAATACTAGGGGACACCTTCGATATTCATGCGGGAGGTAACGATCTAATCTTTCCTCATCACGAGAACGAGAGAGCCCAAGCTATAGCAAAAAGTGGTAAGGATTTTGCAAGATATTGGATGCACAACGGAATGATTCGTATGGCACAAGATAAGATGTCAAAATCCTTAGGAAACGTTTGGTATTTAAGAGACCTTTTGAAAAAATTTGATTCGGATGTCTTAAAAATTTTTATACTCAGTAAACACTACCGTATACCTATAGATGTAAGTGAAGAATTGCTTCATAACCAAGGGGTATCAGTTAATAGAGTTAAAGAATCATTGAATGAAGCTGAGGAATTCTTTAACGGCAAAGTGCCTTATCCTCAGGAAATGAATCACGTTAAAGAACAAGAAGAGTATCTCATTAGTAGTCTTTCGAATGATTTTGACACTCCGTCGGTTGTAGCAAGAATCTTCGAATTATCAAGAGATTTAAACAAAGCGTTAAATTCACGTGATGAAGAAACAATAAAAAATAATTATTATATAATAAGAAATATTTACGGGAGTGTCTTAGGGGTTTTTGAAACTAACGAACAAATCCAGAAGAACAATTTAGAATTAAATCAATTAATGGAAATTATTCTAAACGTAAGAACTGCTCTTAGAAAAGAAAAGTTATACAATCTTTCTGACTACATAAGGGATAATTTAAGCAAAATTGGTATAGAAATAAAAGATACCCCTGAAGGGACAAAATGGTCTTAGGACTGGAGGTGTTCTTAAATAGACGTTAATATAATAAATTCAGTACTCGCTTCGCTCAAAAACACCTTTAAGATAATCACAAAGATGGATATTCAAATGGAAAAACCCTATGTTGTTAAAGAAATTGAAAAGCACTACGATGTGGTTACTAATATAGGTTTTACCGGCGAACTTGAAGGAAATATTCT
>NZ_JALY01000283.1:0-1879 GCF_002924615.1 Petrotoga halophila DSM 16923
TGACTATCACTCCGTTCAAGTTATATCTACTCACCCATTCTCCCCACTTATGGAATGTTAAAGTCAAATCCAAGTTTTTCAGATTTTATTTCATTAACCAATATGTCTAATGAGTAATCATGTCTTACAATGAACAACTCCTTATTTATAATCGAGGAGATGGGTTTCAAAATATATATTTTCACCTTTTCTCTGATACCTATTCCTTCAGATTTTTCTGGGACAGGCATAATACCATCTGCATTCACCAGTGACTCCATGGCAGCCGATCCCCTTTTTCTAGGAACAGCTACGTATTCTCCTTCAATAAAAGCTAAATTAACCCTTAAAAATTCTTCCAACCCAACTTGTGAAGGAACTTTTCTACGAACAACCGCATTTATATATGGCATTTCTGGAACGCCCAAACTTTGCATCTGATACACAAGTGTCCGTACAAAAATATAATAATTCAGCAACGCAGAGAGGGGATAACCAGGTATACCAATTACCGGCTTGCCTTTTATAATACCTAGAATAACAGGTTTACCTGGCATTATATTAATGCCATGCACAATTACTCTTCCCACCTCATTTAAAATTTTCTCAGTATAATCTTCCCTACCGGCAGAAGAACCAGCTATAATGACCAAAATATCGTTTTTCTCTACCTCGTCCAACACTTTTTTCTTGAGATCTTCATATTTGTCAGGGAGGATCTCTGTGATTGAAACTTTTGCTCCCCATTGTTCGCCATAAAGCTTCATTATAGTCGAATTGAAATCAACAAGTTGGCCTTTTTCTGGTTCCTGATTGGGAGGGATAATTTCATCACCCGTTGGAATGATCCCTATCAAAGGCTTTTTTTTGACATTAATTTCTTTCACACCTGCTTCTAATAAAGCTCCCACATCATAAGGCCGTATCATATGATTTACCGGGAACATTAATTGCCCTTTCATCACACTTTCTCCAATAGCTCTAATATTTTGCCATGGTGTAGCGCTTTTTTCTATAATGTAAAAATCGCCTTCATCATTTATTTCTTCTATCTTAATAACCGCATTAAATCCTTCTGGTATCGGATCCCCAGTATCAACTATAACCGCATCTAACCCTTTTTTCAACATTAATGGATTCGTTTTACTGGCTCCATATGTATTTGAAGCTTTAACCGCTATACCATCCATTGCGGAAGCATAATAATGTGGCCCAAACCTTTTTGCATATATAGCTTCTCCTGTGACTCTACCACTAGAATTTTCGGCTTTAATATTCTCTGTTTCAATAGAATAATCTTTGAAAATCTTAAAATATTCATCCATAGCTTTTTCTAAAGAGACTTTTTCTAAATATATTTTACTCATTTATCCACCTTCTTGAATTCAATTTACTACCTTGAAAAGCTCTTATATAGCGCCCCTTCGCCCTGTTGCCCACCTATAAGGATAAAGGAGTTTTAGTCCATTTACCCTCAGCTTAACCATAAAGATAAATAGAATTAGTATAAATAGACATCTACCGTTTCTTCTTTATTGAGTCCTTCTTTGTTAGCATCTATTTTTATATAACCATCTGCATAAACAAATGTTGATATCATTGCTGATTCGCCGACTATCGGCTCAGCAATGTGATTCTTTTCAGCAGTTTCAATCAATCGAACCGGGATGTACTCTTCTCTTCCCTTGTCAGAATCCAAATTTCTACTTAACTTTGCTTTAATATTACATTTTATGCTTTTTTCTCTTATACCTATTATCTTCTCTACCAATGGTTTAACAATCACCTGGGTAATGATAAAGGATGATGATGGGTGGCCAGGTAAGCCTAAAATAGGCTTGCCTTCAACTACTGCAAAAATTGTAGGTTTACCGGGCTTAATCGTAATTCCTTGAGACAA
>NZ_JALY01000318.1:0-1204 GCF_002924615.1 Petrotoga halophila DSM 16923
CTTAGAAAGTGATGGATCAGCTAAAAATAAAAACATCGTCAATTACATAAACGTTTTGAAATTAAAATGGGATGTTAAATATAATGAAGCCCTTGAGATAATAGATAAAGAGATAAAGGGGTTGAAAAAAGGTAGTTTGTATTGTCTAATTTTAGTTGAAAAGATAAGTATTTTAGTCAATCTTTCTAGAAATGAAGAGATTAAAGAAGTATTCAATCAATTGAAGGAAGAATTCGAAAAACTTCCTAAGTATTTAAGAGGAATAGTCGTTGAGAAGTTAAAGAATGTTCGTGAATTAAATTTTGAAGAAAAAGATTTGCAAACCATTAGGATTTGGAGTGAAAGTTATGAAAATACTCCCGCCACCAAAGGCTTCATATTACTATCAAAATCAAGAGGAAAAAAGAATGAAGAACAATACGATGAAGCAGTTTGTTTAAACATCGAAGCATTTAAGATTTTAAAAACTGTTCCACATCCCTCTGGTATGGTGCAAGCTTTAAACAATATATCTTGGTGGTTGAAAGATACAAACAAAGAAAAGGCTTTAGCTTTTACCTTTCCATTGGGATTCTATCTTGGTTACTATTTCCATGATGATAACTTTGATGTTTTCAATTCCCTTGATACTACATTTCAAGTACAAAAGAATAATAACGATCCGTTGTTTTATGAAACCGCCTTTATTTTTTCACGCTTAGTTTCATTGTTGAGTGTCGATAAGAAAAAAATAATATGGAATAAGTTTGAATATACCATTCATGATGTCAGACGTTTTGTTTTGAATATTAGAAATAGAAATTACTTAAACACAAAAACGCTAAGAGATTTCATAAGGAAAGAGATAGGAAAAGAAAAGATACCCATAGATTCAATAAATGTTTCTGAAAGAACATTAAAAGAGTTTTTATCTGCAAAGACACAGTACATTCAACCAAGTATCTTGAGAAACATTATAGATGCTCTTGAGTTTGAAATCACCACATCCGCACCTATATGTATAATCAAAGAATTGAAAAAGAAGGATATAGATAAAAAGTTTGAGATAAACCTTGAAAAGTTTAAAAACCTTCCAAAAGAAAGGCAAATATCAGAACTCTTTACATCTTACCTCGTTCATTACTACAAAGAAGAGATTGATCTAAAAAAGATAATTAAAGAGATACAAGATGACAGTTTAATTGAAGAAAGATGTGATTACTAC
>NZ_JALY01000290.1:0-2570 GCF_002924615.1 Petrotoga halophila DSM 16923
AATGAATTAAAAAGTAATATGAAAAACGACAATGTAGAATACTCCCTTTATTTTTATGGCTTAACAGAAGCTGAGTTAATGCAAGAAGTTTCAGTCATTCTGAAAAATTTTGATTACTCTACAAAAATAGAAGAATACATCGGCCCCAGTTTAAGGATTAGAATGCAAAAAAATGATGATTTTGAGCCCATATTAGAAAAGATAATGTCTCAATTTAGTAAGTATTTTATTGGTTTTAAAAGTTTAGAAATTACTTTATTTGAAGCATTAATGGAGTCTTCAAAAACACTTTCTTTTGCGGAGTCATGTACCGGAGGGATGCTTTCAGATACATTGGTATCTATTCCAGGTGTTTCTAATGTGTTCAAAGGTTCAGTTGTGACCTATTCTAATGAATCAAAAGTAAGATTATTGGACGTCAAAAAAGAAACCATAGAAAAATTTGGAGCTGTTAGCGAGGAAACCGTCAAAGAAATGGCATATGGTTTGAAGAAAATCATGGAAAGTGATATTTGTGTATCCGTTAGTGGTATAGCAGGGCCAAGTTCGGGGAGTGAAGAAAAACCGGTTGGAATGGTTTGGTTTGGTTTTCTCACTAATGAAGATTTTGGTGCCTTAAAAAAGGTTTTTACAGGGGATAGGGATGAAATTCGAAAAAGAGCCACTTATTTTGCTTTTTGGAATATTTTAAATTTGGTTCGGAATCAAAATCCCTTTAAAAGGGTGTAGAATAGTTAGAAATAGGAGGGGATAGAATTGTCGAATTATGATGTATATTTAAATGTTTTTTTAGAGGAATCTAAAGAAAATATTCAAGAGCTTAATGACCTTCTACTTGAACTTGAAAAAGATAAAAGTAACCTAGAAATAATAAACAATATTTTCAGAGTGATTCACACCTTAAAAGGTATGGCAGGAACTATGGAGTTTGATACGTTGGCTAAATTTTCCCACAAATTGGAAAATGTATTAGATTCATTAAGAAATAAAAAGATTGATTTAACCAACGACCTGATGGATTTTTTATTTAAAGCCTCGGACGCATTAGAAGAGAGTATTACAGATATAGAACAAGGTGGAAATGGGAGTATAGAAAAACTGGAAAAACTTTTAGATAAAATTAACTCTTATGTGGAATCAACTGATTCCTCTAAATCGTCCAAGTACAAAACGACTGAACACGAAGAAAATCAAGTCAAACAAAATAATGAAATATACTCTAAAATGAGCGAAGAAACTAAGGAACTTTTAGAGAATGTTTTTAAAAGAGCCAAAGAAAATAATCTCAACTTTTTTATTTTAAAAGTTATTTTAGAGGATGGTGTTCAGTTAAAGCAGGCAAGAGCTTACGCAATACATCATAAATTAGAAGATAATGGCTGTGAGATAGTTTATACTTATCCCAGTGTAGAAGAGATAGAAAAAGAAAATTTTGATAAAGAATTAATTTTTGGGATTGTTACCTCCAAAAGCATTGGAGAAATAGCAGAACTTGTTAATAAAGTTGCCGAAGTAGAATCGGTTTATGTGGATGAATTTTCAGCGAATAATCTTTTTGGATCAGAAGAAGAGAGTAAAGATGAGGAAGAAGGGTCAAAACAAGAGGGTCTAGAGAATAACAAAAAAGAAGTTAAGCTTTCAAGAAGTATAAGAGTAGATATAAATAAATTGGATGATTTGATGAATTTAATGGCAGAGCTCGTCATAGCTAGAAGTAGAATTATTGAAACTTTAAGTAAGTACGATGTAAAAGAAGTAGACGAAAGTTTAACTCAACTTTCAAGAATAACCTTAGATCTTCAGAATGTTGTTATGAAAATTAGAATGGTTCCAGTTGCTTTTGTGTTCAATAGATTTCCAAGGCTTGTACGAGATCTTGCAAAAGAATTGGGGAAAAAAGTGAACTTTGTGATTCAAGGAGAAGAAACAGAATTAGATAGAACCGTGGTTGACGAGATAGGTGAGCCCTTGGTTCATCTATTAAGGAACTCTCTTGATCATGGTATAGAAGGTCCTCACGAGCGTTTGGCTAAAGGGAAACCCGAAACAGGCACTTTGAAGTTATCAGCTCGGCATGAAGGTAACGGAGTTATCATAGAAGTGGAAGATGATGGGAAAGGGTTTGATGTAAATGAAATACTCCGGACAGCTATAAATAAGGGATTGATTAGTTCATCAGAAGCATCAAAATTAAGCGAAGAGGAGATATACAATTTTGTCTTTTTACCTGGTTTTTCTACTAAAACAGTTTCTACGGAATTATCAGGTAGAGGCGTTGGAATGGATGTAGTTAAAAGTACTATAGAGAGTTTAAAGGGTACTATTTCTCTGGAAACAAAAAAAGGAAAAGGTACAAAGATAAGTATAAGGTTACCTCTTACCTTAGCAATTATCGAAGCTCTTCTCATAACTGTAAATGAGCAAGTATATGCTATACCTATTGCCAATATTGACACCACTCAAAGATTGAGTGATGGTGAGTTAAAAATTGTCCAAGGCCAAGAAGTTTTCCTTTTGCGAGGGGAAGTAATGCCTGTAGTACGTTTAAGAAAGTTATTTGGTTATGAAAA
>NZ_JALY01000281.1:0-2469 GCF_002924615.1 Petrotoga halophila DSM 16923
CTAATTACATACGAAAAAAAAGCAATAAGGACTATGTAGAAGGCTACTCCAGCTGACGTAGGTAGGTAATATTTATTCTCTATGTAAACTGATATCAAAGATAAAAAGGCAGAAATACTGAAAAAAGATAAAAAAATGTGTGGATAAGTGAACTTTATTGAAATAGGTTTAGAAAAGTATTTTAACAAATAATAAATTAAAATAACAACCATGAATAAAGAAAAAACCAAATGTTTTTGAGTGGAATACTCATAAACCAAATTGGGTACCATTAAAAAAGGTATTAAAGCAAACAAAACAAGAAAAATCAATATATCAGTAGGAATTTTTGCCTTCTCTTGCAAATAAATTAACCTCCTTTGTTGTTCGCTGGTTTGTGCGAACCAATTAATCAAAATAGATTTAAAATTCTTCTGGGGGTTTGGTTTGCCGGTTTTCTAAACGATGTTTTTTAATTGTTTTATGGTTTTTAAAAAGGTTTTAGGGGCTTGGGGTTTACCCCAACGTTTGGGTTGGGGGGCCACCCCAACGCCCTATTTTAGACCAAAAAAGTCAATGACTGCGTTTTTAATAATTTCTGCAAAAACATCCACATAGTGCCCATTCGTAAATTCATCTACTACTTGAGGATTACTGATAAATTCCATTTCAAATAAAACTGCGGGACTCCTAGTATAAGCCAAAACAGCGAACTCCGCCGTATGAACGCCCCTAAATTTAACCCCATTTACATTCAAATAACTTCCCAATATATTGGCAAACTTCTCACTTTCATCTAGACTGTTTTCTTTATCCGTTACCCATGTTTCTATAAGATTTTTATCAGTATTCAAATCTAAATTTTCACGGTAGGCTATTCTTCTTGCATACGTGCTTTCTGAAAAATCAAAATAGTAAACCTCTGATCCGTAAACTGAAGAATCTTGAGGATAATCATTCAAGTGTAAACTAATGAATAAATCTGCACCTTTTTCATTAGAAAAAACTGCTCTATCATGTAAATCAACGTATACATCATTTGTCCTAGTCAAATAAACGTTAACACTGTACGGTTTCAAAAGTTCTTGAGCTCTTTTTGCTACTTTTAAAGTAATATCTTTTTCAAAAGTTTGGTTGGGGCCAACTGCTCCCGGATCTATCCCTCCATGACCTGGATCCAAGACTAAAACAGGCAGAGTGATTGTATCTCTAAAAGAAAGGTCTAATATGATTCTATTTTCTTCAATTAATTCTTCCAAATCAGCGGAGTTATTCAGTTTTACTTGTATCCAAACTTCTGTTGGTGAATAGTGATATGCCTTTATGTAATTGATCTTATTGTTGTATTCTTCATAGTAATAAGAATCAGGAATTTCGGCACCTTTTATCTTAATTAAATATCCGGATTTATTAACTAACGGGTATATTCCAACATCTTCAGGGCTTGAAGAAAGCTCTATTATTATTCTGGCATCAGTTTTCTGTATGATCGTTTTTATTGAACTTACTTGAGTTAGTGGCAGATTCAAGTAAACAGCAGAATCATTAGAAAAGAGTTCTAAGTTGATCAACTTCGCTATCAACTCTGTAGTTAAATAAATTTCTCCATCAATCACTTTTAGATCATTTGGATAGAAACGAATAGATTCGGTGCTGTTAATAATTGCTAAACTATTCTGGGGAAAAATAAAAACGTTCCATTTGCTGTCTTTTACGTAAATCAAAGTATCGTTATATACATCTAAAGTTCTTCCACTCTTTTCAGAAATGACTTTTAAACTAACATATAGATTTTCTCCATCTTCAAAATAGTAAGCCGGATCTACCTCTCTCCATTGAAAATAAAGCGTTTTTGCAAAGGTAGTAAAAGAGAGAAATAAAAAGCCAAAAATTATTAACCGCTGAATTACCCTTTTACTCATCTTTTTATCCCCCTTGATTGATCAGTTAAAATTTCTAATATCTTTTCTGCAATATCGTAATTTGGAAGAACAAAATCCGCATAACCTTCTTGGGCAACAATTTTTGGCATTCCATAAACCACGGAAGTTTCTTTCGACTCTGCTATAACCTTTCCACCGTAATGTTTAACTTTAAATACCCCTTTCGCACCGTCTCTTCCCATTCCTGTCAGAATAACTGCCAATGAGTTTTCTTTAAAAATTTCAGCAGCCAGATCAAAAGTGAAATCAGCAGAAGGTCGTACATTATTAATTTTATCGCTTTTATCTAAAAACAACTTTATTTTATGATCCTCCTGTTTTAAACCTAAATGAAAATCCCCGGGAGCAATGTATACAACATTCTTTTGTAAAAATTCACCATCTTGGGCTTCTTTAACCTTTAAATTTGAAATTTTATCCAATCTATAAGCTAAAGAAGCTGTGAAACCTGCCGGCATGTGTTGAACAATAATTATAGGAACATTCAAATTTTCAGGTAGTTGCGGAATTATAACATCTAAAGAACGAGGACCTCCCGTTGAACTTT
>NZ_JALY01000187.1:0-12090 GCF_002924615.1 Petrotoga halophila DSM 16923
CCAAATATTCTGCAATAAACGATGATTCCTTTATACTTATCGTACTTAGCATCGAATATCAAACCTTTCAACTTGTCTGAAGTATTGCCTTTGCTAAGGGGAGAAGGGACCTTTTGAATAATCAATTCCAGTAAATCCTTGACACCCTCTCCAGTTTTTGCACTAATAGGGATTATAGAGTCAGCTTCAATACCAACCAAATCGTTTATTTCCAACATTGTTTCATCAATATTAGCAGTGGGAAGATCTATTTTGTTTACTGCGCCTATGATCTCCAAATTGTTCTCCAACGCTAAATACGTGTTGGTAACCGTTTGAGCCTGAACACCTTGAGTGGCATCGACCAATAAAATAGCACCTTCACATGCTGCCAAACTTCTTGAAACTTCATAGGTAAAATCAATATGCCCAGGGGTATCTAAAATATTCAGCTCATATTCATTTCCATCTTTTCCAGTATAAAAAACCTTGACCGGATGTGATTTTATAGTAATTCCTTTCTCTCTTTCTAAGTCCATTGAATCTAAATACTGCTCTCTCATATTTCTTTCGTCTATTGAATGCGTCAATTCAAGTATTCTATCCATCAAGGTTGTTTTTCCATGATCAATATGTGCAATTATTGCTATATTTCTAATAAAATTGGGATCAAACAAAAAAGAAAGCACCTCCACAAACCTATAAATGTAGGAATATTATATCATAAATAAGAGAAACTAAAAAGATTTACTATTAAGAGATGACTCTATATCTTCCAATTGTCTTGAGTATTCATCAATTCTTTCTTTTAGATCTTTGAAATGTTCTAGGTTATTTATTTCGTTTTTAAATGCTTCGTAGTTTTCAAACATACTTGTTTGCATTTTTACTTTTAAGCTATTTAAAAAAGATTCAACATTAGTTCTAAGTGTATTTTCTAAAGCCTTCATTTGATTAGAAATTTCATTATCCAATCTCTTCTGAACACTTTTAGAGATGTATAACCTGTTCAATAGATTTTTGTTTTTAAACGTGACTGTTTTAAAGGTTCTATTTAAAATTGTGTTGATTTCTTTCTCCAAATCTTCCTGAAAATCATCAAAAAATTTATCAACATCAGATTTTAACTTTTCATTTAAAAAAGAATCCTTTCCTAATCTTTCAACAACTTCTTCTTTATCAAAAAATTTATCTATTCTTCTTTTTTCTTCATCGATAATATATGTGATTTCTCTTTTTATTTTCTCTTCCAGTATATTTGATCCCTCTTTTATAAATTTAGTAATCTCGTACTCGATCAATTCCTTCACTTTTTTCTGCGTTTTATAAAAGTTTAAGATTGAATTTTTCAAATTAGTTAACTTACTCAAGTAATAATTTTTTATAGTATCGCTAATTGACTCAAACCTAATATTCAAAAAAGAATGGTTTTCGTCTAAAAATGCATTAAGGGTTTCATAATATCTTTCAAGAACTTCCAATTTCTCGATTTTTTCGTTCAAAATGTTGCTATTTTGGTCAACGGAAAATCTAATCTTACCTATAATTGTTTTCAACTTCATTCTTTTCTTGTCATGACTACCTATTTCGTTAAAAATGTACTCTCTAATCTCTTGGAAACCACTATCAGGTTTAGATTCAATTTCTAACTTAGCTGAAGTTAAAAAGATTTTGGGATCTTTCAAATCTATTTTGTTGCATCTATTTATAAGTTCTTTTTTAGCAGTTTCTATCTCTTCTTGTGAAGCTCTATCCTTCTGGGAAAGAATAAAGATGACATCTTTTTTCAAATCCTTGATAATCTTTTCGATCAACTCCCAATCGCTTTTTGTGTATATATTTTTCGAGTCGAAAACAAACATTATCAGATTGCTATTTTCTAAAAAATCTCTAGTGATCTTTTCATGTTTCTCCATTATTGTGTCCGTTCCTGGGGTGTCTATTATCTCTATTCCTTCCAAAGAGTCCAAATCTTTGTAGATTGTAACCATATCACCTTTTGTTTCAACGTTTCCTTGACCCTTTCGAACGATTGTTATTTTGGAAGTCTGAGGTCCTGGTCCAACCTCGAAGATATTCTCTTCTCCTTCTTTAATTCCAAGTAAAGCGTTTAAAAAACTACTTTTACCAGCTTTAACTTTGCCTACAACCACAAAATTGAAAAGTGTTTCGAATTCGCTCTTTACTTCGTCAATTTTATCTTTAATCAAAAAAGAATTCCTATTGATAAGGTCTAAATAATCGTTCAACAAGGCTTTTAACTTAGACTCTTCTTTCTTAAATTTATCGCTAACTAAAGATATCCCCATAGAACACCACCTCTCATTTTTGAATTCAACTTAATTATATTACATATGTCATTGATTTTTTACTAAATTATAAAAAAACAAAAAAAGCGTTTTGCATATAGCAGCAAAATTTAGTGCTCAGCTTTTTATTATGATATAATTAAATAGCATATTCAAGAATATTCTAAGGAGCAAAGCCCACTTCAATTCATCTTTATGAGCGGGTAGCTGGGCGAACGAGCGTCAAAAAGATTTATAGTTTCACAGAATCTCAATTTAGGAGGTCCAAAAATGAAAAAAGTCTCAATAACCTACAAAATTCCTGAAGCAGGTATAGATTTGCTAAAAGGTAAATACGATATTTGGGTCAATCCAAAGGATAAGCTACTCACCAAAGAAGAACTAAAAGAAATAGTGAAAGAATCTGACGCATTAATTACGATGTTGGCAGATCCGATCGATAGTGAAGTGTTAGAAGCAGGTAAGGATAGATTAAAAATCGTTGCAAATTACGCTGTTGGATACAACAACATCGATATTCAAAAGGCAAAAGAGTTAGGAATATATGTAACTAATACCCCTGATGTATTAACCGAAACCACCGCTGATTTAGCCTGGGCGTTGATGTTAGCTGTTGCTAGACGAATCGTAGAGTCTGATGCCTTTACAAGAGAAGGTAAATTTGATGGTTGGAAGCCTGAATTGTTTCTGGGAACAGATGTATACGGCAAAACCTTGGGTATCATAGGATTTGGAAGTATAGGTCAAGCAGTTGCCAGAAGGGCAATAGGCTTCAATATGAAAGTTTATTACTATCAACGTCATCGCCTTTCCAGCGAAGAAGAAAAGGCTTTGAATGCCACTTATTTACCGCTTGATGAACTTTTGAAGGTTTCTGATTATGTGAGTTTACATGTGCCTTTAACTGACGAGACTTATCATATGTTGGATAAAGAAAAACTATCGCTATTAAAGAAATCTGCCTTTGTTATCAACACGGCAAGAGGTCCTGTGATAGATGAACAAGTGCTATACGAAAAATTAAAAAATAAAGAGATTGCAGGAGCAGCGTTAGATGTATATGAGAATGAACCACAATTGACACCTGGATTAAAAGATTTAGATAACGTAGTAGTAACACCACACATCGGATCTGCATCACACGAGACGAGAAGTCGAATGGCTCAGATGGTAGCAAAAGATATCATTCAAGCTTTGGAAGGAGAAACACCTGAACATCTAATATGGAGGTAGAAATTAAATATTGAATAGAGTATATGAAATATACAAGGATCTTTACGATTATTACGGTCCACAGCATTGGTGGCCCGCAGACGATTGGTTCGAAGTGACTGTGGGGGCTATTTTAACACAAAATACTTCCTGGAACAACGTCGAAAAATCTATTGAAAATTTGAAGCAACGCGATCTATTAGAACCAGAAAAACTATCTAAAATCGAAGAAGATGATTTGGCTCAATTAATAAGATCTTCCGGTTTTTACAATCTCAAAAGTAAACGTTTGAAAAACTTCTTAGAATGGTTAAAAAAATATAATTATGATACAGATAAGATTAAAAATAAAAGTGTAACCTCTTTAAGGGAAGAACTGTTAAGTATAAAAGGAATAGGAAAAGAAACCGCTGATTCGATACTTTTATACGCCTTTGAAATGCCGGTTTTTGTTATCGATGCTTATACGAAGAGGATGTTTTCACGATTGGGTTTAATATTGTCTAGAGAATACGATGAGTTTCAAAATTTCTTTGAGAAAAACCTGACAAAAGATGTTCAGCTTTACAACGAATACCATGCGTTGATAGTTAAACATTCAAAAGTTTATTGTAAAAAAACGCCTAAATGTTCTAATTGTTTTCTAAAAGAAAAATGTAATTGGGGAGTGAACAACCTATAATATCTTACAACAAACTCAACCTAAAACAAATCCAAAAATTAGGAGAAACTATTTCTAAATATCTTTTCCCTGGTGCAAAATTACTACTTTTTGGCAATTTGGGAACGGGGAAAACTACGTTGACATCGTATATAGTTAACAGCTTGAGCAAAAGCCCTATAAACGTAACAAGCCCTACTTTTTCTTTAGTAAAGGTATATGACACAAATCCAACTATATATCACGTTGATTTGTATAGGTTAAACGAGCCACAAGAGATAGAGTATTTAGATGTCTTTATGGATCCTAAAGGGATATATATAATTGAATGGGCAGACTTTTTGGATTACTTAACCCCCGAAGAAAGATTGGAGATTCACATTTCCTACAATGAAGATATTAGGTATAGGGATGTAAAAATCGAAGGATTTGGTGAAAAGTACAAAGAGATGGAGGCTAATATAGAAAAGGAGCAGTAGTTTTGTGTCAATTCAAAGGATTTTTAACGTTATCTCAGAAAAAGATTACAAAGAACATAGCCAAAAAACTAGAAAAATAGTTGAAAAAGCTAATGCAATTCTCCGAAAACCGCGAGAATTAAACGAAAGAAAAATGTTTTGGATATATAGAGTTTTAGGAAAAGATGCCGAACTAAAAATACCAAAAAAGCACATAAACGATTTTCAATTTCTGATAATGCATATTTTAAAAAAACCAAAAGAGAATAGATTCAATGATTTAAAAAGCTATTACAAGTTAAAAGAAGAAACGATCGAGAACCTGAAATTTTTACTTTTTCCAGACAAGTTTCCACCTGGTAGCTACAATGAAAAACTAAAAAAGTACGGGGTAGAGTTTTACAATCCTCAAGTTATATTGAAAAGACTGGATTTTAAAGATTTTATAGACTTATACGCACTAATAACATACATACCTTTAGATGTGAAAACTCCCTTTGTACAAGACCTCATAGACGAGATCCTAAGCATAGATCCTCTTGATACAAAGATCTCATTGTACAAAAAAATAAAAGAAATATTTAAAAGTTTAGGTCCTTACGAAAAACAGATGGTGGAACTTCATCTTAAAAACGTGTCTTACTACCATTATAGGCTTATGAGCCAAGGAACGGTTAAAGGTGTTATTATCGATGGTAGTAACGTTGTAAGGTACAACGATCAAGAAAGTATAGTTAGATTGGTTGATTTGCTGGATAATCTCTACATAGAAAATATGACGTTTTTCCCTGCAATAATAGTATTCGACAAAAACATTGAATACGTTTTAAAAAGCGAGGATGACAAGGACATTTTAAAAAAAATGTCCGAAAAAAAGAGGGTTTACTTTGAATCACCTGCAGATGAATTGATCGTTCATTTTAGTAATAAACTTGGTTATTACATGATTTCACAGGATAAATATAATGAATATCAGTTTGATAAAGACAAATTATTGGAACTGCGGAGGTTTTTGGATGAGTGAACAAAGTTTCGACTTAGAACAATATAACTACGAATTACCTGAAGAGCTTATAGCCCAAGAGCCTGTTGAACCAAGAGATAGCTGCAAGTTGATGGTGCTAAATAGAAGAGTAAAAAGTATCGAACACAAAGTTTTTAGGGATATAAAAAATTATTTACGACCTGGCGATTTGCTTGTTTTAAATAATACCAGAGTTATCCCTGCAAGATTATACGGTAAAAAGGAAACAGGTGCAAAAGTTGAAGTTTTACTTTTAGAAAAAAATGGAAACGATAAAACATGGAAAGCTTTGGTAAAGCCTGGTGGAAAGATAAAAAAAGGCAACAAACTTATCTTTGAAGATAATTTAGTTTGCACGGTAGTAGAACATTTGGAAGATGGTTCTAGAATTTTAGAATTTGACGATCCTAACTTTTTTTCAAAATTGCCAAGAATTGGCGAAGTTCCTTTACCGCCTTACATAAAAAAACAGATTGACGATCCAGAAAAATATCAAACTACCTACGCAAAAAACAATGGTGCGGTGGCTGCACCAACAGCTGGTTTACATTTCACACAAGAGCTAATAGATGAGCTCACTGATTACGGCGTAAATTTTACTGAAGTTACGCTTCATGTAGGTTTAGGAACCTTCAGACCTGTTAAAGAGCCAGACATTAGAAACCACCAAATACACGAAGAGTATTATACTGTATCAAAAAGTGTACTTAGAGATATAGTCAGAGCCAAAGCCAATGGTAAAAGGGTCATAGCCACAGGAACAACGGTTGTTAGAACTCTCGAAACTATTGCCAGAAATCCAGACGAACTTGCTGGTAGAACAGATCTATATATTTACCCACCATTTGAATTTAAAATAATTGATGCTATGATCACCAATTTTCATCTACCCAGATCTTCACTTCTTTTTCTTGTTTCAGCGTTTGCTGGTCGTGATTTTATTATGAACTCATATGAAATTGCAAAAGAAAAGAAATATAGATTTTTTTCCTTTGGTGACGCCATGTTTATAATGTAATTTTTTAAATATTAAAGTTTATTAAATATCAGTCGATAAAAAAGTGAATAATAATTTCAAGGTCGGGTGATATTATGGGAATATCAAACATTGGGGGTAAAGAAGATTTTTCCATTAACAATCCTATAGCCAATAGACAGCACATTGAAATGGCGAATGCCAATCAAAGAAACCCTGAAAATTCAAACCAGCCGATTCAAAAAGAAGAGGTTATGCCAGACGAGCTTGACAAAGTCACAAAAATAATTGAAGATAGATTAAAAAAGTTATCCAAAATATTCAAAGGAGAGGCGAAGTTTGAAATAGAAAGGGATTTGGATATTATTATTGTAAAAATTATAGATAAAGACACTAAGGAAATTATAAGACAGATACCACCTGAAGTGTCCGTCAAACTTGCCAAAGCCCTAAACGATGTTCAAGGTATATTACTTGATGAGATAGCATAATTATTAATGTTTTAATGTTGTATAAACCAATTCGGCGACATCATTATAAGTTAAAAGTAAATGCAACTTTCTTCTTACCTCCTTTGAGCCTTCAATACCAGAAAAGTATTTCATTAATACTTTTCTGAATTTTTTTACTGCATAAACCTCTGAACTATAAAATTCTATCGTAAATTTCAAGTGCTCTAAACAAGTATCTATTCTCTCATCTAAAGTTGGATTATAATTATTCTTTGTGAATATCCAAGGGTTACCAATAGCGCCCCTTGCAACTAAAACAAAATCCGCGCCATAATTCAACAAATAATCATCTATATCTTTTTTGCTGAACACATCACCGCTTGCTCCTAAAAGAATATTGATCTTCTTCTTTAATTTTTTTATTACTTCTCTATTTGCAATTCCACTGTACATTTGTGACCGAGTTCTACCATGAACAATAATATAATCTGAACCTGCTTCTTGGACTGTTTGAGCTACTTCTTCTATATTTATTTGATCGTATCCTAATCTTACCTTTACTCCTACGGGTAAATCAATACTCTTTTTAAGAGTAAAAACGATATCTCCCAATAATTTTGGATCTTTTAACAAAGCTGCCCCTGAACCTTTTTTCACAACTTTATTAACAGGGCAAGCAGCGTTTATATCGATCCAACTAGCTAAACTCTGGACAGCTTTGGCTGCTTCGACAAATTTTGTTGCGTCGTTGCCAAAAAGTTGCACACCTATATTAGCCTCACCCTTCTGAGGAAGCATTTTTTCAACCTTTTCATTTTCTCTTATTATAGAATCTACTGAAATCATTTCTGTAAAAGTAAAATCTGCCCCAAATCTTCTGCAAATCTCCCTAAAAGGGTAATCAGTATAATCCGCCATCGGAGCTAAACCAATTTGATTTTCTAACATCCACTTACTCCTCCCGAACCATATTCGTGATTTATTTTAGCTTTTTTCGTTAAACAGGTATATACACCAATTTTAAATCTCTATACAATAAGTAAATTCAAAAATCTTTAGTAGAAACATAAAAATTATTGATTTTTTTATTTATTTACTTGACAATTTTTATTTTATCTGTTATAATTTTTGTGAAATATTTGAATTAAGTTTAAAATAATTAAAGGGGGTTATAAAAATGTTGAGAAGACCACAGAAAAAAATTAAAAAGGTAGAATCTTATTACACAGCTTATGATTTACTATCTGAAGAATTATGGCAGGTTTATCTCGAAAACATCAGAAAATTGTAAAAGTAAAAGAATATGGGAGGGAAGCAGGAAACCCCTCTCCACCTTCCTTAAATGGGTGGGCAGCGGGGCGAAGGGGTAAAGATTCTCTTTCCTTATAGGGTGGGCTGCGGGGCGAAGGGGTAAAGATTCTCTTTCCTTATAGGGTGGGCTGCGGGGCGAAGGGGCGCTATTAAAGAAGTTTTAGAGTTTCTAAAGGCAATAAAAAAGATTAAAACAGGGGGAAATTCTATGACAAAAGTGCAAAAAAGAAACTTTTTGCTATACTCCACAGGTAGGCTTGTATCTTTAATAGGAAGTGGCGTACAATTGATTGCTTTACCACTGTATATTCTTGATCTTACAGGCTCTGGAACCCTTATGGGTACGTTTACTTTTTTAAGCATGGTTCCAGGATTGATTTTTTCACCGATAGCAGGGGTTTTAGGAGATCGAATGAATCGAAAGAAAATTATGGTGAATATGGACTATTTACGAGGGATAATTATACTTTTTATGGCATATTCAGCCTATCAAGGTTGGATGAACATTGCCTTTATCTTCACTGCCCAAGTATTTATTTCTATATTAGACAGTGTTTTCGGTGGCTCAACCGGTGCGATGCTCCCAGACTTGGTTCCTATTGAATTCCTCACAAAAGCTAATTCGGTAAATTCTTCAATAAATAGTGTTTCTAATATTATAGGACCCATCCTCGGAGGAATCATATACGGATTTGGCGGAATAAAAGTTGTGTTTCTTATAAATGGAATTTCTTTCGTTATTTCTGCTATAAGCGAAATGTTTATTACTTACGTACCACATTTTGAAGGTAAGCAGAAAATATCTTTTAAATCCATGTTTTCAGACATCAAAGAAGGCTTAGTTTTTATAAGAGGAAGAAAGGGTTTGAAAGAACTGTTTTTGTTTGCAATGATTGCCAATTTTATAATGTCACCAATTTTTATGATTGTCTTTCCTTATGTATTAAGGCAAGAAATTGGATTTACTAGTGAACAGTATGGAATCACACAATCTTCTTTTACCTTGGGGATACTAATTGGCAGTATTTTAATTGGCACTATTTTTTATAAGAGTAATCCCAAAAAATCGATGACACTTGGTTTAATAGCAGAAGCCATTATGTTTTTCATCATTTCAGGTTTATTTTTTCCTAATATCGTTACCAAATTCGGAGGTGCATCATGGACTTTATTAATAATTTTGTACATAAACCTTATGCTTATAGGCGTGTGTAATGCTTTTATAAATATACCTATTAATACCAACCTGCAAAAAATGACACCAACCAAAGTAAGATCTCGTGTTTTTACAGTTTTGGGGTTGATTTCTCAAGGAGCTATACCTGTTGGCTCGTTGATATTTGGCACTCTTTTAGATTTAATGAGGGGATATCAACTTACACTGTTTGCAAGCATAGCATCAGCTATTGTAACCATCCTTTTTTTAAAAATTGCACCAGAAGAAACCTTTAATCCCAAACCTGTTACTGAAGAAGTATAAAAGTCAAAGCTTGATAAAATCAATTTATCATTTGTTGTTTAATGCTTTTATGAAAAACAGCGTGAATACTCTCCAGGTAAAAGAACACCCCGAAAGGGATTCAAGGAAAAGATGAAAGATGGCTTTAAACACAAAACGAAGGGGTAATGAACCCTTATTCAACATGACGGTCAAAGAAAATATAATGTTGGATGATGAATTCACCCAAGAAGAATTCATGAAGGCGGTAAAGAAAGCGAAGGTAGATAAATTCATAGGACTTTTAGATGAAGGATACGACACGGTAGTGGGGGAAAGGGGAAGTAAGTTATCTGATGGGCAAAGGCAGAGAGTAGCAATAGCAAGAGCATTGATAAGGAAACCAAAGATATTGATATTGGATGAAGCAACGTCAGGGGTAGATTCTCAAACAGAAGAAGAAATATTCGATGAATTGAAAGAGTATGAAATGACTTTGATAATAATATCCCACAGATTATCGACGATAAGAAAAGCAGACAAGGTGATATTATTGAAAGATGGGGAGATAAGAGGAGAAGGAGCACACGAAGAGTTACTAAAAAATTCTCCCATTTACAGAGAAATAATAGAAAGTCAGTTGGTTGTATGAAAGATTAATTAGCCACTATTTTCAAGAGAACCTAATTTCCGAAAATGCGCCCTAAATGGGCGTTTTTCAAACATTGAGTAATTGTCCAAAATGCTTTTTGAAAAGTAATTTGAATTAAAGAATTTTTAGGAAAAACACTCATAAAAGAGGACAGTAATCCATATTTGACAAGAAGCTTAAACGAGTTTGAAACACCTAAAAATATATGTTAAAATTATAATAATTATTTCCTTGTAAATTGAGCTTCGGGGAGAATTAGCGCGGGTCTCCTATTCCTTAAATGGGTGGGTAGCGGGGCGAAGGGGCGCTAAATCTAGAATAAAGTTACTATAACAAGATCAAAACAGGGGGAAATTCTATGACAAAAGAGCAAAAAAGAAACTTTTGGCTATACTCCACAGGTAGGCTCGTATCTTTAATAGGAACTGGCGTACAAATGATTGCTTTACCGCTTTATATTCTTGATCTTACAGGCTCTGGAACCCTTATGGGTACATTTTCTCTTTTAAGTATGCTGCCAGGCTTGATTTTTTCACCGATAGCAGGGGTTTTGGGAGATCGAATGAATCGAAAGAAAATTATGGTGAATATGGACTATTTACGAGGGATAATTATACTTTTTATGGCATATTCAGCCTATCAAGGTTGGATGAACATCGCCTTTATCTTCACTGCCCAAGTATTTATTTCTATATTAGACAGTATTTTCGGCGGCTCAACCGAGGCAATGTTTCCCGACTTAGTTCCTATTGATTTCCTCACCAAAGCTAATTCGGTAAATTCTTCAATAAATAGTGTTTCTAGAATTATAGGACCAATCCTTGGAGGAATCATATATGGATTTGGGGGAATCAAAGTTGTATTTCTTATAAATGGAATTTCTTTCGTTATTTCTGCTATAAGCGAAATGTTTATTACTTACGTACCACATTTTGAAGGTAAGCAGAAAATATCCTTTAAATCTATGTTTTCAGACATCAAAGAGGGAGTAATTTTTATAAAGGGAAGAAAAGGTTTGAAAGAATTACTTTTGTTTGTAATGATTGTCAATTTTTTATTGGCACCGATTCTTACGATTGTGCTTCCTTATGTATTAAGGCAAGAAATTGGATTTACGAGCGAACAGTATGGAATCACTCAATCTTCTTTTACCGTGGGGATACTAATTGGCAGTATTTTAATTGGTACTATTTTTTCTAAAAATAATCCGAAAAAATCGGTGACACTCGGTTTAACAGTAGAGGCAATTATGTTATTCATCATTTCAGGTTTATTTTTTCCTAATATCGTTACCAAATTCGGAGGTGCATCATGGACTTTATTAATAATTTTGTACATAAACCTTATGGTAATAGGCGTGAGCAATGCTTTTATAAATATACCTATTGATACCAACATGCAAAAAATGACACCAACCAAAGTAAGATCTCGTGTTTTTACGGTTGTGGGGTTGATTGCTCAAGGAGCTGTACCTGTTGGTGCACAAATATATGGTATTCTTTTAGATTTAATGAGGGGATATCAAATTGCACTGTTTGCAAGCATAGTATCAGTTATTGTAATTATCCTATTTTTAAAAATTGCACCAGAAGAAACGTTCAATCCTAAACCTGTTAAT
>NZ_JALY01000319.1:0-8000 GCF_002924615.1 Petrotoga halophila DSM 16923
CTTGACGTTTATAGGGTTATAGATGCTTGTGTTGAATACGATAAAATAATTGAAATGAACTCAAATCCTCATAGGTTAGATATAGATTGGCGATACAGTCAACTACCCCGGTCTAAAGACGATGGCTTGTAAAAGCCAAGGTTGACTAGCATGAGTCTGAAAACAGCCTTACGGCAAAGTTGAAAGACTACGTTATTTTAGTTATCACACCCTCGGATGATGCCCTAGTCCGTTGCTCTGTGTAGGCTCCGTAAACAGTCCTGTGAGGTAGGGACAGTCGACCTAAGGAAGTCCTGGCATTCCAGGCAAGCTAAAATAACATTTGCGAAGGGCAACTACTCCGATAAGGAGGAATACTTTGTGTTAGTATTCGTTTTTAATAAACACGGTGAACCTTTGATGCCTTGTAAACCTTCAAAGGCAAGAAAGTTACTAAAAGGGAAGAAAGCTAAGATTATTAGTTATGAACCATTCACTATTCAGTTGTTATATGGCAGTAGTGGTTACAAACAAGGAGTTTCAATTGGTATTGATATAGGTTCCAAACATATTGGTGTAGCAATCACATCAGAAAATAAAGTTTTAGTTAAAGGCGAAATAGAACTAAGGCAAGATGTTAGTTCTTTATTGACTACTAGAAAAACTTATAGAAGATCTAGACGTTTCAGAAAAACAAGATATAGGAAATCTAAGTTTCTTAACAGAAAAAGAAAAGAAGGTTGGTTACCACCTTCTATTGAAAGTAGAATTAGTAACACGTTCAAATGGATTGATAAATTTGCTTCATTAGTTCCTAATCCAAAACTAAATATAGAGGTAGGAAAATTCGATTCACATAAATTTGTTAATCCTGAAGTTTCTGGTAAAGATTATCAAAAAGGACAGATGCATGGGTATGACGATATTAGATATTTTGTGTTTGAACGTGATAATTATACATGCGAAGTCTGCAAGAAGAAAGGTGTTATTCTCCAAACTCATCATATAAAGTATAAGTCTAAAGGCGGTACAGATAATCCTAATAATTTGATAACAGTTTGTGCCGATTGTCATACACCAGAAAATCATAAACCTGGAGGTATCTTTTGGGAATGGATGACTAAATCTAAAAAACCGAAAGCATACAAAGAACATCCATTTATGAATATCATTAGAAAAAGAATATATCAAAGATATCCAAGTGCAAATATTGTATATGGTTTTTGGACAACTCCCAGAAGAAAAGAGTTAGGATTATCGAAAACACATTATAACGATGCTATTGCTATTTCTGGCATAGACTTCATTAAAAAGAATGTAGACTCTGTTTTCGAAATAAGACAGGTTAGGAAGAAAAAAAGGTCTCTACACGAAGCTACTGCTAGAAAAGGACGAAAAGAGCCTAATAGAGATCAGATTAGAAACTCGAAAAATACCAAATTCTACAAAAGCTTTTATTTGAACGATTTAGTAAAAGTTTTTAGTAGAAAAGGGTGGATTACTGGTTTTACGAATGGTGGAGCTTATATAAAAGATATTTTTGATAATTATATAACTATGCCAAATAAAAGTTACAAACAAGTTTCTTTGAAAAACATACAGTTTATTAGTCACAATAATAACTGGCAATTTGTTCCTCATATGAAAGAAGGAGATTTGTTGCTTAATGGAAAAGAAAACCAGCTTTCATCTCTGATAAAACAGCCTCATGGCAGATAAGGAAATTGGAAAGAATTCCCGCTGGGTTTCTTAAATACGCAAAAGAAAAAGGAGTTAAACTTGCTATCTGTCCAGACGCTCATAGAGTGGAAGGACTACAAGACGTGAAATATGGAGTGGGTATTGCACGTAAAGGTTGGCTTGAAGCGACAGATGTGATAAATACCTTTGATGTCGATCAAGTGTATGAAATTTTCAAACAAAAATGAAATATAAATCGGGTAGGAGGTAGATAATTAATTTATCTACCGTCCTCCCACACCACCGTACGTACCGTTCGGTATACGGCGGTTCAACAGAATTGATGTTTTAGGTTATACGTTTCCAGGATCGAAGTTAACCCTATTTGCTTAAGGTGTTTATTAGTTAGTGTTCTTGAAAGTATTGGGCTGTTGGATATCCTCCAATAGCCTTTTCTTGTATTTGCATATCTCCATGCTTTGTAGGTGTTTAGTCCTAGTTTGACTAAGTTTTCATGTTTTGTTTTGATTTTCTTCCATTCCTTCCAGATACACATCCTAATTCTCCTTCTAAGCCATCCATCAAGACTTTTGGCTGCCCATTCCATGTTCGCTATTCCATAGTAGTTTATCCATCCTGTTATTATTTGTTTTAACCTTAACAGCCTGTATGTCATGCTTCTTCCACTGCTTCTCTTCGTTTCTCCTTTTAACTTCTTTCTGAATTCTTTGATGGATTTTCCATGGACTCTAATTTCGTACTTCTCTTCTTTCACGTAGAAGGAGAACCCTAAGTATTTGAGGTCCCAAGGTCTGACTACTTTGCTTTTCTTGCTATTCACTTTTAGCTTTAATTTCTTCTCTATGTATTTTGTTATACTTTCCATCACCCTATATGCGGATTTCTCGCTTTTCACGTATATGTTGCAATCGTCTGCATACCTGCAAAACTTGTGTCCCCTTTTGGTTAGTTCTACGTCAAGTTCGTGGAGCATTATGTTGCTTAGTAATGGGGATAGCGGTCCCCCTTGTGGAGTCCCTTCTTCTGTTTCTATTACTACCCCATTTACCATTACCCCACTCTTGAGGTATTTCCTTATCAGGGATATCACTCTGCCATCTTTTACGTCTTTTGATATTATCCTCATCAGTTTGTCATGGTTTACTGTGTCAAAGTAGCGTTCTAAGTCTATGTCCACTATCCATGTGTGCCCTTCATTTAGGTATTCTTTGCTTTTTCGTATGGCTTGTTTTGCGTCTCGTAATGGCCTGAATCCATAACTGTTATCTACAAATTTCTTTTCGTAAATCGGTGTCAACACCTGGGCTATGGATTGCTGGATTACTCTGTCTATTGCTGTTGGTATGCCTAGTAGTCTTTTCCCTCCATCCGGTTTCGGTATTTCTTTCCTCCTTACCGACTTCGGGGTGTACCTTCCTTCAAGGAGCTCTTGCCTTAATTCTTCTCCATGTTGTTTGAGATATCCAAAGAGTTCTTCTACTTTCATCCCATCTATTCCGGGGGCTCCTTTGTTGGCCTTTACCTTCTTGTATGCTTTATTCATATTATCCTTGGATAATATCTTTTCAAGCATCCCTTCACTGCATCCCTTAACATCGTTTCTTCCTCTTTCAGACGTAGAAGTTATACTAGGCGCTTCTACATTATTTTCAGGCTCTCCCTTATCTTCATGTAGGAAACCTTCTAATCGAAGTTGTATGCCTTTTCCGTGTCCCTTCGCATCTTTCAAGATTCGAAACCTCCTGTTGTTCAGTCCTTCCTCATCTTCCAATGAGTAATATGACTTCTGCTGACTTCTCAAGATTCAGCCATACATTGCTGCATGGGTTGCCTTAACAGCGTATTCTTGAGATCTCCCCAGGTAAGTGCAATAACTTTCATCCCATCTATCCGCCAGATTTACTCCGTGAAGTTCTGGATAGCTATTGGACTTCGTTTTGAAATGCAAACTCGTCCACTTCACTTAGCCTTGTATCTGGTTCTTGTTCATCGGACCGGGACTTTGCCTTGGGCTTCCTTCAGATTCCACCTCACGATGGACACCCTTGCCTTCGACTAGTGGTTCCCGCTACCTGGCCCACAGCGGACTTTCACCGCTTAGCTATTGCCCATGCTGGGCGCACTTTGATAAAAAATCCCCAAATATGGGGATTTTTGTATGAGTTTAATTTTTTAGTGTTTTCAATGCTTCATTTAATACTCCGTTTTTCTTTAGAGCTTCAGTACAAAATTCTTTGTCTTTTCCAGATAAAATCATCAATATTGCCAATTTGGGTTTCCTATCAGCCTTGACTAAATACTCTTTACAGGTTTTTTATTATTGTTTTTTCACTTTCAAATCTACGGAAATTTTCATTAACGATTGAATTCTCTCTAGTGACGAATTTATCTTCTTTCTAAAATTATCATTATTTTTATACTCACTTACTACAGCATTTTTGGCTTTTGATTGTGTCTCAAAAGAATGGCAAATGCTAACTAGGTCCATTCCAGCATTCAGTGATTTTATTACAGCCTCTTGGACCAAATAAAAGTTTGCTACTCCTCCCATTTCAAAATCATCTGTAGTTAAAAAGCCTTTATCTTCTCCTCTACTTTTTGGTTATAAATATCCATTATGCTTTAAGTAATAACAATATGCCAATGGTATTTTTTTGATTAAAGGTGATTATCCGAAATTATATGCAATTATTTCCAGTTAGAAGACTATATCTCATTATTTCTAATTTGCAAAAGAAAAATATAGTAGTATAATTTATCAGTGTAATTAGGAAGTAAAAATCTTACAATTAAGTCATTACTTTAATATAAAATAAATTGTTTTACATTACAGCGTTTTTTATACCCACAAATCATTAAATACTTTAGGTATAAAATGATTTTCAAAGATAAGATTTTAATTTTAAAGGAGTTAGAAGGTGGATCTGTTCCTTGCAGGTGAACTGCTAAGCAAATGGTATTAAAATAAATTTTAAATTTTCTAAAAGTAGCATTCCAAAGAATTTTTGGAGGCTACAAAAGTTAAAAAGGTACTTTTGTTTCTTCACGGATAATCATTTTCTATACAAACGATCTCTAAAGTTTCACAAAGAAAATGAAGGAGCATAATCACAAAGAACGACGAAACGTCTGAACATGAATTTAACAATCTACTAAAGATATAAGAAAATTTTTTATTAAGGGAATAAAGAAAAGATAAAAAAATCAAGACGACTTATAAGTTGCTTCAATTATGAGTTAATAGCTGCATTCTCTTAAGCATAAGAAGAATCAATTGTAAGTAAACAAACTTTGAATTTACTATTTTCTTTTCCCAAAAACATATAATATATCAACCTCATTCTAAATAAAGAAGGTGAAATAAATAGAGACTATAAATAAATATCTTGAATCAATAAAAAAAGTGTTGGATGAAGTTGAACAAAATGAAAAAGAAAATATTGAAAAGGCTGCCCACTTAATCTATGAAACAGCCAAAAACAATAAACATGTTTATATTTTTGGTTGCACACACTCATCTATTCTCGCAGAAGAGGTTTATTATAGGGCTGGCACCCTTGCATTATTTGAACCCATATTTGTTCCAGGTCTGAGTGTAACCACTACTAAGCCCCGCTTGACTTCTTATATTGAGAGAAATGAACAATATGGGAAGGATATTGTTGAATCCTCACGAATAAACAATGGTGATTGTATAATAGTTGTTTCAACCTCTGGAAGGAATGCTGCCCCAGTAACGGTGGCTTTAGAGAGTAAAAGACGTGGAGCAAAAGTCATTACTTTAATTTCCAAGAACTACGAAAAATTTGATAGCAATCACAGCACAGGAAAAAAACTTAGTGATGAAACCTTTGATGTAGTAATAGATAACCATGTACCTGTAGGAGATAGTGTTATTCCAATAAATGGAGTTACTATGGGTCCTGTATCAACCTATGCTGGAGCTTTTATTTTGCATAGTATTTCAATGAGAGTGGCAGAGAAATATTTAGAAAACGGAGAACAACCTGATATACTTGTGAGTTCTAATATTCCTGAAGGTGAACAAATGAACAAGGAGCTTTTTAAGAAAAAGCGGATAAGGGAGCTGTATTTTTTACCGTAAGGGAGGAGTATTTAATGAATGTTCTAGTTATAGACGTGGGAACTACCAGGGTAAAGGTTGCATTAGTTACAGAAAAAGGAAAAATAATAGATTTAAAAGTGAAAAAGTGACTTCGTTGAAAAAGAGGATAATCCAACAGAAAAAAGCCCAAATAAATGGTTGGAGAATGTTTCCATACTGACAAAAAGTATAGTAGAGCGTAGGAAAATAGATGTTATTTCAGTAACGAGAGATATGCACGCTTTACTTTCAATAAATAGATCAAGTAAACCATTTATCAACGCCTGGCTGTGGAGTGACATTCGTCACAAAAATCTAGCAAAGGCCTTTAAGAGAACTATGCTAAAGAGATATCTCAGAGATTTTTAAGCCATCTTTTCCTAGTTTTCCTCTAAGTAAACTAATTCAGTTTAGAGAAGAATATCCTGACGAGTATAAAAAGACATACAAATTAGTTCAGTCAAAAAATGTTACCGTTTACAAACTCACAGGGAAACTGACAACAGATGCTTCGGGTACACTTTTATTCAATATGAAAAAATAACGAGTGGGATAAGGAATTTTTGAGTGAACTGAATATTTCAATAGAAATTCTCCTGATAGAGTAGAGGAATACTGTCAAGCTGTTGTTGAGGGACCCATCTTTTATTTAAAAGAATCTCATATAATTATGACTGAAAATCTTGGCAAAAGAAGGAATTTGATTGCTCAGTTACTGGCAGCAAAAATTCCATGTACCAAGATATCACTCGTAAACTTTTTACTTAGACTCTTTAAAAATAGAAAAAAGTGGAACATGGGAGGTGGTTTTTATAAAAGTTAGATAATGCGATAAAATATTTCGCTTTTCTGAAAGTTAGTAAAAAGGGTTTCAAATATTGGATAGAAACGCATAGAAAAGAAGGAAAGCATTTTAGAAAACAATATTTTTTAAAACCAGTATGTAATAGGTATTTTGGGGATTCCAAAGAGAGTTAATACATATTATACGAGGAGGAGTTTTAATGAACTTATTTCTTAGATTAAATCCAAAACCTAAAAAGCTATTCTATGAAGGAGCAAATATTCACTTTGAAAGTTCAAAGCTTTCTATTTTCAAAAATTTTGAAGAAGAAAGTTTCATCAAGCTTTTTCCAAGTGACCATTTTGTCTTTGTAAGAGATTCAGATAGTACCGACTTAAAAATAGAAACTTTTATTTCCCCTGCTGAAAAGGACTTAAATGAATTTATCAAAAGTAACGGTATAGAGTTAAGTATCGATATTATGGATGTAGAAAGCTATTTAATGAAAGTTGAAAAAGAAAATAGAACGGTTAAAATCTTTTCTAAATCAAAGAAAGGTATTTTCTATGGGCTACAAACCCTAAGACAACTTGTTGATTTTGAGAATAAACTTCTGCCTGTAGTTGAAATATTCGATTCTCCTTCTTTTAAAATGAGAGGAATAATTGAAGGTTTTTATGGAGAACCATGGAGCCATCAAAACAGATTGGATATGATACATTTTTGTGGAACAAATAAAATGAATACCTATTGGTACGCTCCAAAAGACGATCCATATCACAGGGAAAAATGGCGAGAGGATTATCCGGAAGAAGAAATAGAAAAAATAGATGAGCTAATAAAAGTTTCAAAAGATAATTTTGTCGATTTTGTGTTTTGTGTAAGTCCTGGACTTAGCATGAAATTTAGTGATCAAAAAGAGTTTGATTTATTGTGCAAAAAATACTATGAAATTTTAAGTAAAGGTGTAAAAAAATTTGCTATTCTTTTCGATGATATCCCTGAAAAGTTGAATTACGAAGAAGATGAAAAAAAGTTCGAAGGGAATTATGGTTTAGCTCAGACATATATAGCAAACAAGTTATACGAATTTTTAAAGGGGAAAGATTCAGAGGTTAACTTGTACCTCTGTCCAACTGAATACTGGCAGGAAGAAGATTCGATGTACAGAAGGACGATGAAAGAGAACTTAAATCCTGAAATTCCTGTAATATGGACAGGGAAAGGTGTATGGTCAAAAAACGTAAGTAGAAAAAACGCAGATAAGATTTCAAACCAGTTCGGTCATGATTTGATCTTGTGGGATAATTATCCAGTAAACGATGCAGATCAAGGAGAACTTTTCTTAGCTCCCTTAATGAACAGAGAAAATGATTTATGTATATCAAAAGTAAAAGGTATTATCTCAAATCCAATGAACCAGCCATATGC
>NZ_JALY01000041.1:0-2769 GCF_002924615.1 Petrotoga halophila DSM 16923
AGATTAGGTGTGGAAATAAATAAATTTACCGAAGTCAAAGATATAAAAACTAAAAACGATGCATTACTAGGGGTACAAACAAATAAAGGTTTCATAGAATGTAAAAAGGTAGTTGTAGCTGCAGGAGGATGGACACAGAATATAACTAAAATGGCTAAAATAGATCTACCTATTTACTCTGAAAGACACGAAATATTGGTAACAGAATCTGTTAAAAGTATACTGGATCCAATGCTAATGTCCTTCTCTTACAATATCTACTGTCAACAAGAGCCTGTTGGGAGCTTCATTATGGGTTATGGGCCTGAGAACGAACAACCTAGTTACAATATGGAAAGTTCATGGGAGTTTCTTGAAACTATGTCAAAAAAGGCAACGTGGTTATTGCCTCCTCTTAAAAATATCCGCATCATTAGGCAATGGGCGGGTTTATACAACATTTCGCCAGATAGACAACCAATAGTATCACAGATTAACCAGGTAGAAGGTCTATATGTTGCTTGTGGATTCAGTGGACATGGTTTCATGCTTGCACCAGCTGTTGGAATTCTAATGGCAGATATGGTTACAGGTGATAAATTAACATACGATGTCATTTTAGATTTAGAAAGATTCAACAGAGGAGAAATCATTGAAGAGCCCTCTGTTGTATAAAACTTAAAAAGGAGGAATCAATTTTGAACAACTCAATACCTATTTACGAAATGCCTGAAAATGAGCCAATTTTAAACTATGAGCCGGGAAGTAAAGAAAAAAAAGAATTGAAGGAAAAACTTTCCAAACTAAAAAACGATAAAATCGAAATACCTCTTATAATAGGTGGGAAAGAAGTAAGAACCGGTGATCTTGGAAGATGTGTTATGCCACATGATCATAACTATGTCTTAGCAGAATATCACAAAGCTAGTGAAAAAGAAATCGAAATGGCAATAAAAAGTTCCTTAGAGGCAAAGAAAATGTGGGATAAATTTTCATGGGTTGATAGACAATCCATTTTCAAAAAAGCAGCTGAACTATTATCCACAAGTTGGAGATCAACATTAAATGCAGCAACCATGCTCGGTCAAAGCAAAAATGTTTTTCAAGCAGAAATAGATTCAGCCTGCGAATTGATAGACTTTTTAAGATTCAACTCATACTATGCAACAAAGATATACATGGATCAACCAAAATCTATCAAAGGTGTATGGAATAGATTAGAGTATAGGCCTTTAGAAGGATTCGTTTTCGCAGTTACTCCATTTAATTTCGCTTCTATAGCAGGAAACCTACCCACGGCACCTGCTATCATGGGAAATACGGTTTTGTGGAAACCTGCTTCTTCAGCTGTATATTCTGCATACTTCTTCATGAAATTGCTACAAGAAGCCGGCTTACCCGATGGCGTAATAAATTTCATACCTGGTTCAGGGTCCAAAATTGGAAGTATAGTTTTTAAAGATCCTAACTTTACGGGATTACATTTCACTGGTTCAGCTCCAACATTTCAAAATATGTGGGAAACAATTGGGAAGAACATAAGAAATTACAAAACTTACCCAAGAATAGTAGGGGAAACAGGTGGAAAAGACTTTGTGATTGCACACGAAAGTAGTGAAATAGAAACACTGGCAACAGCGCTAATTAGGGGAGCCTTTGAATATCAAGGTCAAAAATGTTCGGCTGTCTCAAGAGCTTATATACCTAACAACATCTGGCCGAAGGTAAAAGAAAATTTGATCGAAAATTTGAAAGAAATTAAAATCGGCTCTCCAGAAAATTTCACCAACTTTATGAATGCTGTAATTGACAAAGAGGCTTTTGATAAGATAAAAAGTTACATAGATTTTGCAAAGGAAAGTAATGAAGCAGAAATAATCTATGGTGGAAAGTGTGATGATTCTATTGGATATTTCATTGAGCCAACTGTAATATTAACTACTAATCCAAAGTTTAAAACTATGGTAGAAGAAATATTCGGCCCTGTTTTGAGTATTTACGTTTACGATGCAAAAGAATTTGACAGTGTATTGAAATTATGTGATGAAACTTCACCCTATGGTTTGACTGGAGCGATCTTCGCTCAAGATAGAAATGCTATTAAAAAGGCAGAAGAAGTACTCGTTAACGCTGCCGGGAACTTTTACATCAACGATAAACCTACAGGTGCTGTAGTAGCTCAACAACCGTTTGGTGGTTCAAGGGCTTCAGGAACAAACGACAAAGCTGGAAGCGTTATAAACCTTTTAAGATGGGTTTCCACCAGAGCAATTAAAGAAAATTTTGCTCCACCAAAAGATTTCAAATATCCATTCATGAAAGAAGAATGAAGACAGCCTCACGGCAGGTAAAGAAAATGTCCCCACCAGGGGACTTTTTTGTTGGAGCGGATAATGGGATTCGAACCCACGACCCCTTGCTTGGCAAGCAAGTGCTCTACCGCTGAGCTATATCCGCAATATTTGGCTGGTGCGCGAGGTGGGACTTGAACCCACACGGATTATAAATCCACAGGATTCTAAGTCCTGCGCGTCTGCCAGTTCCGCCACTCGCGCTAATAACTATAAAAAAATGGTGACCCGCCTGGGATTCGAACCCAGGACCCTTTGATTAAAAGTCAAATGCTCTACCAGCTGAGCTAGCGGGTCACTTAGTAGTTACATATATCAAAATTCTTTTTTTGCAACCGTTGAATATTATAACCGCTCACAACACTTTTGTCAAGTCTAAAGTTAAAACAACAAGTAAAATTGAGTTTAATATTCATTGTTTTTTCCTGAGTTTGACAGT